>NZ_LSKG01000153.1:0-13207 GCF_001557005.1 Sphingomonas sp. CCH15-F11
CTCGTGGGCTCGGAGATGTGTATAAGAGACAGACTGAATACGGTCCGGACCAGCGCGGCCAATGCCAGGACGAACTGGCAGAATTTCCTGGGCAGTTTGCCGACCTGGCTCAATCCCGACGTCGACACCGACGTCAATGTAGCCCAGGGGCGAACCCTGCTTGTCGCCTATGAAGTGGCGCTGACCGACCTGGCCGAGGCGCTGCGCGTCTACACCGACACGCGGGTCTCGACCCTGCAGCAGCGGGTCAACGCGATCGACAGCGACGGGGTGATCAGCTCGGGCGAGAAGTGGTTCTACGTCCGTGAATGGCGGGCGTTGAACAATAAGTATCAGCGTTACGTGGACCGCTACATCCAGCTCGGCTTTCCGGAGTTGGTGCGGCCGATCCAGGCGGCCGCCTACAACGCGCTCGGTCCCGACAGCGGTGCGCCGGCCACGTCGTTGGGCGGTCGGCTTGGCGCGCTCCCGCCGCCGAGCTGGGACCTGGGCGGAACCGATACGCAGGTGCCCGACCCCCTCGCACTGCGCAATGCCTGGGAGGATGCGGAGAACGCCGTCGACCGCCTGGGCGCGGCGATGATGGCTCAGCCCAATGCCGACAATACCAGCGCGGTCATCAACGGCGGGTCGGTCAACGGCGCGATCGGCGCCGTGGTCAACGCCAATCCCAAGCTGTCGCAGCTCGACGCCAACGGTCGCGGCACGTCGCGTCGCATCAATTCGATGTACACCGTCGGCGGAGCACAGCAGGTCTATATCCCGACGGTGGGCAACACCCAGGTCGGCGGCACGATCGTTGCCGGTGAGCCTGGCAGCCCCATCTGGTCTTACTCGGATGGCGCGACGGCGACGATCCAGATCCTGCCCCACAATCTGATCGACGACGCCGGCACGCTGAGCTTCGGCGGCGGGTTCCTGTTCGGCGCTCCCTTTCGGACGATCTACTGGCCCTATGACGATAGCGGCTATGTCAGTGGCAACCCGACCTACGGCTTCACCACCAACGCAAACAACCTGAATGTGCCTTTTCGACGCATGGTTGGCTCGGTGGTGACGCCGCCCGCAGGCACGCCCGCCGGCTCCGGCGTTTCGGGCGGCGGCGGCGGCGGTGGTGGCATCCGCGAGCGCTACTACGAAAACCAGCTCACCCAGATCCCTTGACGACGGAAGGAAACATATGAGCGAGATCGTGCAGATGTCAGCGTTGCCCGGGGACAGCGTCACCTTGACGCCATTGCCCGACTTTCCCGGCCTTCATCCCATGTGGACCTGGGCCGACGGGCGCGCGCATTACGAGCTGGCCTGGCGGGTCGACACGGGCGAGATCATCCGTGTCCGCTATACACCCGTGGTTGTCGAGCCGGCGATGAACGCCAACATCCCGCTGACGCCGCGATATCTGGACATGTTCGCCAGCGCGTCGCTGGTCGACGAGGACGGCGCGGTGATCCGCATCGGCGGGCGTGGCATGGTGCGACCGGCGATGTCGTTCGGTCAGGCTGTCAATGGCCAGCCGTTCGACCAGAGCGTCTTTCTGGAGAAGATCGCGCGCATCCTCGCCGAGGAGCTGATCCAGTTCCGCGACCAGGTGACGGCAGCCGACATGCTGCTGCCCCCGCTCACGCCGCCCGAGCCGGAGCCTGATCAATGAGCGTCGACGCGGTCACCGCCGCTTACCTCAAGTCCGAGGCGATGTTCGTCACGCGCTCGCCGGGCGCGGGGATCGACTGGGCGGGCAGCGACCGGGTGGGCGAGATCGTCTCGCCGCTCGCGACTCTGGCAGATGCGCAGGCCGAGGCGGATCGCCAGCTCGCCTTCCTGGCATCGCCACGATCGATCGAGCGGATCGAGGTGCCGGGCAACCGCGCCGACCTGCTCGGTCGCGCGGTCACGATCGCGGCCCAGGGCGGCGGCTATGACGCCGGCATCACCGTGTTCGTCATCGGGGTCGAGGAGCTGGCCGAGGTCGATCGCACCGTCCTCACCGTCCTGCGGAGGCTGGCATGAGCGGCGTGCTGATCGTGCCGCCGATCGCGATCGCGGCGATCGCCGTGTCGGCAGGGGCGGACGGTGGCAATCTGCTGACGCCCGATCCGCGCGAGGTGTGGACCGCGCCCGGCTCCGCCACGATCGACATCGACCTGGGCGTCGCGACGGCCATCGACAGCATCTATCTGGGCTATACCGACCTGTCGGCCGCCGCGACCTGGACCATTTCGTCCGCTACCGGCATGGGCGTGGGCCTGGCGGTGATCAGCCCGGCCGCGCCGGCCCGCGCCGCCGATGGCGAGGGATGGCAGCATTGCTTTGTGCGCCTGGCGGCACCGGTCGTGACCCGATATCTGCGCGTCGCGGTGACCTCGGCCGCCGCGTTTCACGCGGGCATCCTGGCGGTCGGCTTGGCCTTCGAAAAGCATCGCGAGCTGGGCGGCGGGCGCGGCCTGATCGACACCGGCGGGCGCACGGACCTGCCCAGCGGCGGTTTCGGCACCGGCTCTGGCGTCACCAAGGCCAGCCTCAGCTTCAGCTTCGTCGATCTGACCGATGGCGAGACCGCGCGGCTGTGGCGCATCGCCAGGGACTTCGGCACGCGGCGGCCACTGGTAGTGGTCGAGGACGCGGACTTGCCGGCTGCGCAAAACGACGCAATCCATTATGGCGTCTTCGCGCGCTTCAGCGACTATGAGCGGCGCGAGGCCAACGCCACCCGCTGGCAGCTCAGCCATGTGGAGTGGGTGTGATGCTCCACCGCCAGCGGCTACCCGGTCCAGGCGCGCGCGGCGGGCATGGCGCGGGGCATGGACGTCACCTCCAAGCCAAGCAGCGCCGGGCGCACGAAGGGCTATTATGCCCGCCTCGTCGCGCTGATGGGCGCGGGGACGGCGGCGGCCTTCACCACCTCCACGCTGATGTGGGAGGGCAATGAATTGGTCGGCTATCGCGATATCGCCGGCATCGCCACCGCGTGCGGCGGGGTCACCGGGCATGGCATCGAGGTCGGCCGCCGTTATACGCCCGCCGAGTGCGACGAGATGAACGCGCGCGAGGCGGTGCGCCATACCGAGGGCGTGCTGGCGTGCACGCCGACTGCCCAGGGCTATCAGCTCCGCGCGTTCGCCGACCTGGCCTATAACGCCGGCATCGGCGGCTTTTGCGGGTCGAGCATCCGGCGGAAGTTCAACGCGGGCCAGCTTGTCGCGGCCTGCCGGGGATTGCTCGCCTGGGACAAGGCGACGTTCGATGCGGCGGGCGCTGCCAACCAGCGCCGGCATGGGCAGACTTGTGAGCCGTCCAGAAGCCGCCCGGGTAAGTTCCTGTGCACGGTGCGCGGCCTGACCCGCCGCCGCACCTACTCCACCGAAGTGTGTCTGACCGGCCTGCTGCCCGACCGCACGCCCGAGAACCTCCACACGCGTCTCCAGGCGGTGCTGCGATGATCGGGAAGCTGCGCGCGATCGCCGGGGCGGCGGGCCTGTTCCGCTACGTCTCGATCGCGCTCGGCATCGCGCTGGTCGGGGTGGCGATCTGGGGCTGGAACGAGCGCAGCCTTCACCACTATTTTCGGACCATCGTCGAACGCACGATCCTGGTGATCCCCGAGGCCGAGCGGCCCAAGCCGGCCGAGCTGCACATCGCGGTCAAGGACATCCTGTCCGATCGCGCCACGGCGCGCGAGGAGAGCCGGCAGCGCGGCGAGCGCATCGACATGCTGTCCGACGCCAATGACCGGCTTAAGGACGAGGGCTTGGAGGCCCGGGCACGCGCCACCCGCAACTGGGAGCTCTACCAGTCCGCCAAGGCCGATCGCGACCGGGTGATCGCGCAATCCCGCCAGGCCGCGACCCGCACCGAGCGCCTTTCCTGCGAGCAGGAGCTGGCCCAGATCGAGGAGGTGATGGATGCGCTGCGCGCTGATGGTTTTTAGCCTGTTGCTGCTCGCCAGCTGCGCGGGTCCGCGCATCGAGGAGCGCATCGTTTACCGCGATGTCTCGGTCCCGGTTCCGGTCGGCTGTGTGGTCAATCGGCCCGAGCCGGTGACCCCGCTCCGCCGCCGCTATTCGGGCCCGCAATGGGCGGCCCTCGCCCCCGGCGCACGTGCCCACGCGCTACGCGCCCAAGGCAACGAGCGATTGAATCACGAGCAGGCCCAGGAGGCCGCCCTGAGCGGCTGCGGGGACGCCCCGGGACCCACCCGCTAAAGGCACCCGACACCGCTCTTTCAACCGTCTATATACCACCCTTCAGCAGCCTTGGCGGCGTCGTGCGCAGGGGGGCTGAAATGGGCCTAATTATTGTCGCGACTTACTGTCGTTTGCGAGCTATTCGCAGCGGGAATTTTTGTCGCGCTACATCGACAGTAAAGGCAGCACGGTAACACTCGCACCGACACGAACACACAGCAGCACGGCGATCGGCAGGGCAACCAGCACGACCGCGATCGTCGCGTGATAGCCGCGGACCGGTACGGGCGGTGCGGGCACCGCGCGCGTGTGCGGATCCGCATGGGCGGAATTGGCCGGGGCCATCGTCGACATGGCCTAGGCTCTAGCGGTTACGGGTTAAGGTCGGCTCTACGACGCCCGCGCGTCAGGCGACCGCTACTACATGCCCAGGCTGGCGGGACCGAAGGCATAGGGCAGCAGGTCGGATAGTCGGTGATGCTCGATCAGGCCCCCCGACAGCCCGGAGCAGTAAATATCCAGCTCGCGATGCCCCATCTGTGCCGCCTCGTTCAGTACCTGACGACATCGGCCGCACGGTCGTACCGGCGTTTCGCCCGCTTCATCGGTCCGCATCATCCCGCCGACAATGCCGACCGCGACGATGTCGTTCAGCCGCCCCTGGCTGTTCGCCGTGGCGCAGGCGACGGTTTCGGCACATAGCGACAGGCCGTAGCTCGCATTCTCGAAATTCGCGGCGCGGATGATTGATCCGTCGGTCAGCAGCAGCGCCGCGCCGACCGCGAAACCCGAATAGGGCGCATGCGCGCGCGTTGCCGCCTCGCGTGCGGCGGCGATCAGGCGGTCGGCGACCGGGTGGTCCGAAATCACGTTCATGGGGCCACCACACTCCATCTGACCGGTCCCGCGACGCCGTCGATCCGGCGCATGTCGCTTGCCTGCCACAATCGCCACGGCCGCGCGAGGTAATCGGGCGCGAACCAGTTGCGCGCAGCCCATAACGGACGGTCGACGGCACGGCTCAGCGCGAAGCGCGCCTCGACCGCGGGCGCGATGCGGATCAGCATCGGCAGCTGCATGTGCCGCTCGGCGATCGCCAGGAAGCGGCGGACATGATTTGCAGCGGCTGCCGGGGTCATCGCGCGCGCGCAGTCGGGGACCTCGTCGATTGCGAGCACGCCCGGCAACGCATCTTCGGTTCGCGGCACCATGCGCAGGTACAGCGCGGCCTGCGCGCCCGCGGGTTCGCACAGCGACAGGACATGTACGGCACCGCGCCGCACATTGCCGTGGGCCAGCGCCGCCCAGTGCGCGGCGAAGCGCCGATCGCGGGTCGCAACGCCCGCGCTCGCCCGGAGATAGACGAAATCGACGCCCTGTGCCGCGACAATCGGCCAGTCGACAGGACCGTCGGTCTCGTCGATCGTCATACCCTGCAGCGCGAAATCGCTCCGGTCCGGTGCCCATCCCGCCGCCAGCGCGCGCGCGCCCGCGATCAGCAGTGCCGCCGCCAGCAACAGCGCGACAACGATCGCGACCTGGCCGCGATAGGATGGGCCGCCCGTCACGTCCGTCAGCCGCGGATGTGGAGGACGCAGATCAGCGTGAACAACCGGCGCGCGGTATCGAAATCGATCGCGATCTTGCCATCCAGCCGCTCGCGCAGCAGCTCGGCCGCTTCGTTGTGGATCGCGCGCCGCGCCATGTCGACGGTCTCGATCTGCATCGGCGTCGCCTGGCGGATCGCCTTGTAATAGCTGTCGCAGATGGCGAAGTAATCACGGATCGGCCGGCGAAACCGGGCCAGCCCGAGCACCAGCGTCTCCAGATGCGCGCCATTGTCGCGCATGATGTCGATGGCCAGCCGCCCTTCCTCGACATGCAGGTGGATGCGATAGGGCCCGGCATAGCCGTCGTCATGCGCGCGCGCCGGCTTGAAATAATTGCCCTCGAGCAGGTCGAAGATCGCGATCCTGCGCTCCTGTTCGATGTCCGCGTTGCGCCACAGGATGGTGCGTTCATCCAGCGAGATGTCGATGATGCGCGGGTCGGACATGACATCGTCAGCGATGGCGGTTTCGCCGCGCCAAATCAACGGGCCAATTCGGCGCGCCGATCGCCTGTCCACAGCTTTACCAACCGCAATCTTGCACCACGGCGCTTGAGGTGCGTCGCCCCGTCTGAAAGAGAGGGGGGATGGCGCGTGACGATTCCCCTTCGACCCCTGGCGGCGATCCCGTTCGCCTGCCCCAGAATGTCGAGGCGGAGGCCGCGCTGCTCGGCGCGATGATGATCGACAACCGCCTGGCCGACGACATGATCGAGGAGCTGGAGCCCGATCATTTCTTTGAACCCGTGCACGGCCGAATTTTCGAGAAGATCGCGCGGCTGCGCCAGTCGGACATGCTGGCGACCCCGGTGACGTTGCGCCCGTTGTTTGTCGACGATGCCGGCATGGCGCAATTGGGCGGCCCGGCCTATCTCGCCCAGCTGACCGGCAGCGGCGCGGCGCTGATCGGCGCGCGCCAGTTCGCGCGGCAGATTCGCGACCTCGCCATGCTGCGCGCGCTGATTACCGTCGGTCGCGGCCTGGTCGAAAAGGCGATGGATACCAGCGAGGCGGTCGATCCCGCCGCGCAGATCAAGGAAGCCGAGGAAGCGCTGTTTTCGGTGGCGGGCGACGCCGGGTCGGCCAACACGGTCAAGAGCTTTGCCGAGGCGACCAAGCTGGCGGTCAAGATGGCCGACCGCGCGCTCAATTCGGGCGGCAATCTGTCGGGCATCACCACGGGGCTGGAAAGCGTCAACGCGCGCACCGGCGGGATGCAGCGGTCCGACCTGATCATCCTCGCCGGGCGTCCCGGCATGGGCAAGACCTCGCTCGCCACCAACATCGCGTTCAATGCCGCGCGGCGCTGGATGGACGATCAGAAGCTGGGCATCGGCAAGGATCGGTCGCCTGGCGCCAAGGTCGCGTTCTTCAGCCTGGAAATGTCGGCCGACCAGCTCGCGACCCGTATCCTCGCCGAACAATCGGGGATCAGTTCCGAAGCGCTGCGCATGGGCAAGATCAGCAAGGCCGAGTTCACGCGCCTGGCCGACGCCGCCGCCGACCTCGAGCAACTACCGCTCTATATCGACGATACTGCCGGGCTGACGATCAGCGGGCTGCACACGCGCGTCCGCCGCCTGCAATCGCGGCTCAATTTCGAGCTGGGGCTGGTCGTCGTCGACTATCTCCAGCTGCTGCAGGGCAGCGGGCGCAACTCGGGCGACAATCGCGTCCAGGAAATCTCTGAAATTTCGCGCGGGTTGAAGACGCTGGCCAAGGATCTGAACGTGCCGGTGATCGCGCTGTCGCAGCTCAGCCGCGCGGTGGAGCAGCGCGAGGACAAGCGGCCGCAGCTTTCCGACCTGCGCGAATCCGGTTCGATCGAACAGGACGCCGACATCGTGCTGTTCGTCTATCGCGAGGATTATTACGTCGCCGCCAAGGAGCCGAAGCGGCCACGCGAGGGGGACGATGCGCGAATCTTCGAGGATCACGCGCAATGGGCGCAGGATATGGAGCGCGTCTTCGGCCTGGCCGAGCTGATCATCGCCAAGCAGCGCCATGGTGCGACGGGCAAGGTGACGCTGAAGTTCGAGCCTCAGATCACGCGGTTCAGCGATTATGTCGGCGACGGTTTCGCGGGGGGCATAGGCGACTGATTTCGCCCTCGTGCGTTGAGCGCCGGCCGAAAAGGGGAATACAGCAATGCCGGGTGGTTTGATCGCACTGCTTGACGATGTCGCCGCGCTGACCAAGCTCGCGGCGTCCTCGCTCGACGACGTTGCGGCGGCGGCGGGGCGTGCGGGCACCAAATCGGCGGGGGTCGTCATCGATGACGCGGCGGTCACGCCCAGCTATGTCGTCGGCCTGTCGCCCGATCGCGAAGTGCCGATCATCGCGAAGATCGCGGTGGGGTCGCTGCGCAACAAGCTGCTATTCATCCTGCCCGTCGCGCTGGCGCTCAGCGCGCTGGCACCGTGGCTGATCACCCCGATCCTGATGCTCGGCGGGACCTATCTGTGTTTTGAAGGGGCGGAAAAGGTCTGGGAGAAGCTGTCGGGTGCGCATCATGCCGATGACGTGATCGAGATCACCGATCCCAAGGCGCTCGAAGCGCGCCAGGTCGGCGGGGCCATCCGAACCGACTTCATCCTGTCGGCGGAGATCATGGCGATCGCGCTCGCCGACCTGACCGGCCGCAGCATCGGGACCCAGGCGGCGGTGCTCGCGCTGGTCGGGATCGGCATTACCATCGCGGTCTACGGCGTCGTTGCGCTGATCGTGAAGATGGACGATTTCGGCCTCTATCTGGCCAAGCGCCCGGGCGGTACCGCGCAGATGCTGGGCCGCTGGCTGGTGCGCGGGATGCCGGCGCTGCTCCGCGCGCTCAGCCTGATCGGTACCGCCGCGATGGTGTGGGTCGGCGGCGGCATCATCATCCACGGGCTGGCGGCATTCGGCTTTGCGACGATCGAGCACATCGTGCACGACGCGGCGGTGGCGGTCGGCCATGCCGTGCCGGCGATCGGCGGGATCCTCGAATGGCTGGTCACGGCGATCGGCTCGGCAATCGTCGGGCTGTCGGTGGGTGCAATCGTCGTCCTGGTCGTGTCGCGCTTTCACCGCGACGGACATGGCGAGGCGCGGGTCGCCTGAGCGCGGTCAGCCGAAGGGCAGGCGGTGCCGGATCGGCTCGGGGTCGAGCATGATGCGGATGTCGCGGATCAGCCCTGACGTGTGGCGGACGATGATCGCGCACGGAATGGTGCCGAGCCCGCCATGTTCGGCGTGGAACGTGAACTCGGTTTCGACCAGCAGCGTGTCGGCGCACGACCAATAGTCGAGGAAACTCCCGCCCACCGATTCGAGCGCGTCGAACAGACGCATCAATTGGCGCAGCGAAGCGATCTTCTCCACGGCGGGGGCACGGTTGCCGATGCGCAGATGGCAATCGTCACCCATCAGGACCGCCCAGCCGTTATGGTCGGGATGCTCCAGCAAGGCCGCGAGCGTCTGGCGGATAATATCGTCGTCGGCCCTGGTCACTGCGCCTCCGACTCGATGTGATAAGCTGACCCGCTATACCACCCCGCCGGTTTTGCCGGTGTCGCGTAACTGCTTGAAAGGCGCGACACTTGCGATGTTGTGGCACCGCCGGCGCCGCATCGCACGAATTCGTCAGTCGCGTGGCGGCAGACCCGCGCGCAGCTCGTCCAGCCACGTGGTCGCCACGCTGTCCGACGGCGCGCGCCAGTCGCCACGCGGGCTCAGCCCCCCGCCGGCCGAAACCTTGGGACCGTTGGGCATTGCCGAACGCTTGAACTGGCTCGTCTGAAAGAAGCGTTTGAGGAACCGTTCGAGCCACATCGCGATTTCGCCCAGATCATGGCCGATCCGGCGGGCATCGGGATAATCGGGCGGCCATTCGCCCGCCGCCGCATCGCGCCAGGCATGCCACGCGAGGAACGCGATCTTCGACGGCTTGAGCCCCTGGCGCACGACATGGTGAAGGAAGAAGTCGTTGAGCGGGAAGGGGCCGATCAGCGCCTCGGTCCGCTGGATCACGCCGTCCGCGCCTGCGGGCACCAGCTCGGGCGAAATCTCGGTCGCCAGGATCGCGTCGAGCACGCGATCGGTGTCGGCGTCGAACTGGCCGGTCCGGATACACCACCGGATCAGGAACTGGATCAGCGTCTTGGGCACGCCGCAATTCACCGCGTAATGGCTCATCTGGTCGCCGACGCCATAGGTGCACCAGCCCAGCGCCAGCTCGGACAGGTCGCCGGTGCCGACCACCAGCCCTTCGCGCTGATTGGCGATGCGGAACAGATAATCGGTGCGCAGCCCCGCCTGGACATTTTCGAACGTCACGTCATGCACCGGCTCGCCGGCGGCAAAGGGGTGGCCCAGATCGCCGAGCATCTGGCGCGCGGCGGGGCGGATGTCGATTTCGGCGCCCGTGATCCCCAGTGCGCTCATCAGCGCCCACGCATTGGCGCGGGTCGCCTCGCCCGTCGCGAATCCGGGCATGGTGAAGCCCAGAATGTCGGTGCGCGGCCGGTTCAGCCGGTCGAACGCCTTGGCCGCGACGATCAGCGCATGAGTCGAATCCAGCCCGCCCGAAATGCCGATCACCAGCCGCTTGACGCCGCTTGCGACGACGCGCTGGCGCAATCCCTCCACCTGGACGTTGAACGCCTCATAGCTGTCGGCGTCGAGCGTCACCGGATCGTCGGGAACGAACGGAAAGCGCGCGATCGCCCGGATTACGCCGCGATCGGCGAACTCCGGCCGGTGACCGAAGGTGATGCGCCGAAATCGCTGTTCCGGATGACCCCTGGCGGCGGCGCAGTCGTTGAACGTGCCCGTCCGCATCCGCTCCAGCCTCAGGCGCTCGACATCGACATCGGCGAGCAGCAACTCGCACGCGACATCGAACCGCTCGGACGAGGCGATCTGTTCGCCCAGTTCGTGCACCATCCCCTGGCCGTCCCAGGCGAGATCGGTGGTGCTTTCGCCGGGTCCCGACGCCGAATAGACATAGGCGGACATCGTCCGTGCCGATTGCGCGGCGCACAGCAGCGCGCGCTCGCGCGCCTTGCCGATCAGGATGTTGGACGCCGACAGGTTGCACAGGATGAGCGCGCCGGCCAGCGCCCCCTCGGTCGAGGGCGGCAGCGGTGCCCAGTAATCCTCGCAGATCTCGGCGTGAAACACGAAGTCGTCGAGGTCCCCGGCGGCAAAGATCAGGTCGGTGCCGAATGGTGCCCGCTGGCCCGCCACTTCGATATCCAGGCCGACGAGCCCCATTCCCGACGCGAAATACCGCTTCTCGTAATATTCACGGTAATTGGGCAGGTAGGTTTTGGGGACGACCCCCAGCACGCGCCCGCGCGAAACCGCGACCGCGCAGTTGTAAAGTCGCCCGTTGCGCCGCAGCGCCGCGCCAAGCAGCAGCACCGGGGCCAGATCGCGGCTGGCGGCGATGACCTCGGCGAGTGCTTGCTCACTGGCTGTGCAGATCGCGTCCTGCAGGTGCAGGTCGTCGAGCGCATAGCCGGTCAGGTTGAGCTCGGGATAGACCAGCAGGTCGGCATGGGCGTCGTGCCCCTGCCGCGCGAGATCGATCGCGGTGCGCGCATTATATGCTGGGTCCGCGACCTGGCTGAGTGGGGTGCAGGCAGCGACGCGGATCAGGCCCTGCGCCTGGCCGGCGTAGAAGCGGTGCGGAGCGGCGGCTGGGGCGGGACCGGTCATGCGCCGCAGGCTTAAGCCGTTCCGCCGCGCAACGCCACACCCGGCGGCACCTGATCGATCGCGGTGCCGATCTTGAACGCAATGCGTTGAAACGGTTCCGCGCCCCGGTGCATTCCGCTATTCGTGCAGGCGACAGGAGGGTGCGTTGACCCATCTCAGGACGATTGCGGCGGGCCTTGCGGCTGCGCTGACATTGGCGACGGCTACGGTGGCGGATGCCCAGCAAGTCTCCGGGTTGGACGTCGAACGCGCGGCGATATCGATGCGCCCCGGACAGTCCTTCTGGTCAGCCGACCGTGGTGACCCGCGCCAGCCGGTGCGGATCGTGGTCAGCCTGCCGATGCAGCAATTGTTCGTCTATCGCGGCCGGGCGCTGATCGGCGCGTCGACCATCTCGTCGGGCACCCGCGCCAAGCCGACCCCGGTCGGCGAGTTCACCATTCTGCAGAAACGGCCTTTCCACCGTTCCAACCTCTACAGCGACGCGCCGATGCCGTTCATGCAGCGGCTGACCTGGGACGGCATCGCGCTTCATGGCGGTGACCTGCCCGGCTATCCTGCGTCGCACGGCTGCATTCGCCTGCCCACGGATTTCGCGCGCGAGCTGTTCGCGCTGACCGGATTGGGTGCCGAAGTCGCGGTGCTCAGCCGCGCGGTGCCCTATCCGGCGTTCCGGCCCCAGCTGGCCGCGCCAGTGCTGAACGTCGCGCCCGACCTGCTCTCCGACGACAGCCTTGCCTGGGTCAGCCTTCCTCGCTTTCGAGTGAATGGAGGATCCGCGCGCCGGCCATGAACACCGCCACCGGGCACAGTGCGAACAGCATCCAGCCGCCGAAGCCTGGGTATTGCTGGAGGTAATGCACGCCGCGCTCCGTCGCCCCCAGGCTCAGGCCGTAAATCACGGCAAAGGCCTCGAACTTGGTCTTGATGACGAACAGACGCGCGAACTTGGTAAACATGCCGTTAGTAAAGCAAGCCCCGGACCACTCGCGGCAATCCGCGAGTCGTCGTCGAGCGCCCCGTTCAATCTGTCAAAAGTTCCGACAACTCCATGGCGCTGAGCAGGGCATGACGCGCCGATTCGATCTGCAGGATCAGCTCAGGATCGGCGATCTGGTCGGGCGCGATTTCTTCGGGCCAGCGCGCGGCGACGATCTCGGCGATGCGATCGAGCCGTGCCTCGTCGACGATGAAGCGCGGATCGACCCGCTCTGGATCGGCGACGACGCGCAGGCGCAGACAGGCGGGCCCGCCGCCATTCGCCATCGACTGGCGAACGTCGACGACCTCCAGCCGCCGGATCGAGCCGTTGCCCGCGACATGCTCCTGCAACCAGTCCCAGACGGCGGGCGTGTCGCGTGCCTCGGTCGGCAGGATCAGCGCCATCCCGCCATCGCCGGGCAGCGTCACCAGCTGGGCATTGAACAGATAGGAGCTGATCGCGTCGGCCAGGCTGACCCGAGCGGCCGGCACCTCGACGATCTCGACCTCGGGCATGCGCGCGCGCAGCTCGGCATGGGTGCCCAGCCGGTCGGCAAAGGCGAATTCGTGCGTGAACAGCACCGGACCGTTGGCGACCGCCACCACGTCGTTGTGGAATGCGCCCGCCGCGATCGCGATCGTCGACTGTTCGACGAACAGGCAGCGTTCGGGCGACAGCCCGTGGCGCCGCGCGATCGCCTCGCTGGCATCGCGCGACTGGCGGGCGGGGAAG
>NZ_LSKG01000154.1:0-663 GCF_001557005.1 Sphingomonas sp. CCH15-F11
CCCGCTTATTGCACTTCTGAGCGCACGTCGGCAACGACGTATAAGCGCGCACTCATCATTCGCTTCGCTCCTGTGATTGACTGCCGAACGTTCCGGCTGTGGGTTGCCTGTCCGCTCTCGTTTGCTAGGCTGCGGTGGACCTGACGCGGAAGGAGAGAGCACCATGCGCAAGGTGCGCGACTATGATGCGGAGCTGAAGGCGCTGGAGAACCGTGCCAAGGCGATCAAGGCACGTCGCATCGAACAGCTCGGCCAGCTCGTCACCGCCACCGGCGCGGACGCGCTCGACATGGAAACGCTCGCCGGCGCGCTGCTCGATGCCGTCGCGTCCAAGGATACAGAAGCGAAGGAGGCGTGGCGCGTGAAAGGCGCCGCCTTCTTTCAGCGGCGCGGGCGGAAAGGTGGCAACGCTGCTGCAATCGACGGATCGGGCGCTGCGGCTGAACCGGGCGGCGACGCTGCGGGCGGAAGCGGCGGAACGGCGAACGGATAGCAGGGTCTGGGTCGTGCAACGCCGCGAACGGACGCGCCACCTGATCGAGCTGGGCGGGCTGGTCCAGAAAGCCGGACTAGTCGAGCTGACCGACGACGATCGCGCGACGCTCTACGGCGCGCTGCTCGATCTCGCCGGCCGCGCGCGCGGTGATGATGCCGGCGACGTGC
>NZ_LSKG01000155.1:0-383 GCF_001557005.1 Sphingomonas sp. CCH15-F11
CGACGCCCTTGCCCGGCGTGTGGCAGGCCGTGCATTGGCCGGCGAAGGACTGGTGGGCGCTCGAGAGCGGGCCGGGCGCTACGAGCTGCGCCACCAGGCCGGCATCCCTCGGCGCGTCCGATCGCATCCGGATCGCGACCGCGGCGACCATCACCAGCAGGGCTGCGATGAAGACGGCATAGGAAAGACGCTGCCAGCTCATAGCCAGCGCAGCCCGTAATAGATCGCCGCGCCGACGTGGAGCGCGAGCAGCGCGAAGATGAGACAGCCCAGCAGGATGTGCAGGAACCGCCATCGCGCGAACAGGGTGTTGGTCGCCTCTTCGGCGCGGATCGCGAATTCGGTATCGGCCAGCGCCGCGGCGATCCCCGCCCTGTTCTGGG
>NZ_LSKG01000156.1:0-376 GCF_001557005.1 Sphingomonas sp. CCH15-F11
GGTGTCCACGGGTGCGTAGTCGGTGGGCACGGTGACGGTGAAGCTGCTGCCCTGGCCGGGCGTGCTGACCACCGAAATCGTCCCGCCGAGCAGCCGCGCCAGCTCGCGCGAGATCGACAGGCCCAGGCCCGTGCCGCCATAGCGCCGGTTGATCGACCCGTCGGCCTGGCGGAACGCTTCGAAAATCGCCTGTTGCTGATCGGCCGAGATGCCGATGCCGGTGTCGACGACGGTAAACGCGATGCGGCCGTCGGCGACCGGGGCGAGCCGGAGCGTGACGCTGCCCTGTTCGGTGAACTTGAACGCGTTGGACAACAGGTTCTTGAGCACCTGTTCCAGCCGCTGGCGATCGGTGACGATCGACGCCGGCATATCG
>NZ_LSKG01000157.1:0-728 GCF_001557005.1 Sphingomonas sp. CCH15-F11
GGCCTACGGCCCTGCCAAAGTCTCTTGACACCTGCACCTTATACGGTGCATTGCACTTTATAAGGCACAGATGAATACGAGTCCGCCGCATCGAATCGAACTGGTGTTCTACCAGACCGACGCCGGCAACGTGCCGGTCAGGGACTGGTTGCTAGAGCTGCCGCAGGATCACCGCCGGGAGATCGGGCAGGACTTGCAGCGCGTCCAGTTTCGTTGGCCGGTCGGAATGCCGTTGGTGCGGCCGATGGGAAAGGGACTGTTCGAGGTCCGCACGTCGCTGTCAGACGGCACGATCGCGCGGGTGATGTTCTGCTTCCAGACCGGGGAGCTGTATGCGCTGCACGGCTTCATCAAGAAGGCGAACAAGACACCCGCATCGGATTTGGAACTGGCGCGCAAGCGCCAGAAGGAGGTCGAAAATGGCTGACAATAAGCACCGGGGGCCGACCCTCGATAGCTTTCTTGAGGAGGAAGGCGTTCTTGCCGAGTTTCAGGCCAAGGCGATCAAGGAGGTTATCGCTTGGCAGCTCGCCGAGGCGATGAAGGAGCGCAAGCTCAGCAAGAACCGTCTCGCCACGATGATGCACACCAGCCGCACCCAGGTCGATCGCGTGCTCGATCCTGAGAACGGCAATGTCACCATCGAAACGCTGCAACGGGCGGCGGCGGTCGTCGGCCGTCGCGTCCAGCTCGCACTCGTCTAGGCGGCCGACCGCAAAAAGGTCTGG
>NZ_LSKG01000158.1:0-9220 GCF_001557005.1 Sphingomonas sp. CCH15-F11
CCCCCCCGCCGCCGGCCGCAAGCATTGAACTGGAGCGAAGGAAAGGCATGAGCCGCAATCTAAACCGGCGCGACGTAATGCGCGGAACCGCCATGCTTGGCGGCACGCTGGCCATGTCGGCCTACCTGCCGGCTTGGGCGCAACCTGTGTCGCGCGGCATCGCCAGGCCCCTGCCGACCGTGTCGGGCACAAACATCGCGCTGACGATCGACAGGATGAAGCTCGTCATGGACGGGATCACGACGCCGGCAATCGGCGTCAACGGCACCGTGCCCGCACCGCTCGTCCGCCTCCAGGAGGGCCAGAACGTCCGTCTCGCAGTGACCAACAATCTCGACGAGGATAGCTCGATTCACTGGCACGGGCTCATTCTGCCGTTCCAAATGGACGGCGTGCCCGGCATCAGCTTCCCTGGCATCAAGGCGCGTTCGACCTTCGTATACGAATTCCCGATCTTGCAGTCGGGCACCTACTGGTATCACAGCCATTCGGGCGAACAGGAGCAGGCAGGGCTCTACGGACCCATCGTGATTGATCCGGCCGGTGCCGACCCGATCGCGTTCGACCGCGAGCATGTGATCGTCCTCTCCGACCATAGCGAAATGACGGGCGAGGAAATTTTCCGCAAGCTCAAGCAGATGGGCGGCGCCTATTTCAACTATCAGCGCCCGACGCTGAGCGGGCTGCTCGCCGGCCGCGAGATGCGCCTCAAGGATCGGATGGAATGGGGCAAGATGCGCATGGACCCGGCCGATATTGCGGATGTTACGGGGTCGACCTACACCTTCCTCGTCAATGGCTTTGGCCCTTACGACAACTGGACGGGCCTCTTCCGACCGGGCGAGCGGGTTCGGCTGCGCATCGTCAATGCTGCGGCGCAAACCAACTTCAACGTGCGCATCCCTGACTTGCCGATGACGGTGGTGCAGGCCGACGGCCAGAACGTCCGGCCGGTAACCGTGGACGAATTCCAGATCGGCGTCGCGGAAACCTTCGACGTGATCGTGACGCCCGAGGACCGCGCCTACAGCTTCGTTTCCGAGGCGATCGACCGATCCGGCATGGGGCGCGCGACACTGGCCCCGCGCGAGGGCATGATCGCCCCGGTCCCGCCGCTCCGCCCGCGCACGTTGCTGACCATGACCGACATGGGCATGGACATGAGCGGGATGGAGGGGATGTCCGGTATGGCGGACGAGAACCCGGTCGCAAAGCGCGGGCCGGATCCCACGTTGATGCAGAATGCCTCGCGCAACCTGTGGAAGCTCACCGGGTGGAAAGAGCCCACCGATCACGGAACGAAGGCGGTAGGCGCTGCGATGGCCGGCATGGCTGGGATGGGGGGCGACCAGATGAGCGGCGCTATGCCAGGGATGGACCATAGCCAAATGGCGGCGGGCGCTGCCGGGATGGCGGGCATGGACCATGGTCAGATGAGCAGCGGCGGCATGGCCGGGATGGATCATGGGTCAGGCGGCAGCATGGACATGAACATGCGCAACCCCAAGAACGCGCCCGGCGTCAAGATGGGGCCGGGAGTGCAGACCATCTCGCCGATGCCGAAGGACCGCACGGGCGAGCCGCCGCAGGGGCTGGAGGACGCGGATCATCGCGTGCTCACTTATCGCGATCTTGTCGCGCTCGACCGCAACCCGGACGTTCGCGCCCCGTCGCGTCAGTTGGAGATCCACCTGACGGGCAATATGGAGCGCTACATGTGGGGCTTTGACGGCCAGAAGATGAGCGACCCTGCCGACCCCATCCCGTTCCGCAAGGACGAGCGCGCGCGCGTCACCCTGGTCAATGACACGATGATGCCGCACCCAATTCATTTGCACGGCCACTTCTTCGAGCTGGTGACCGGACATGGCGACTTCGCGCCTCGCAAGCACACGGTGAATGTGGCGCCCGGCGGTAAGATGACATTCGACGTAACGGCCGATGCGCCCGGCGACTGGGCGTTCCACTGCCACAATCTTTATCACATGACCGCGGGGATGATGCGTGTCGTGACGGTTCGCCCGATGGGCGAGGAGAACCGCGATGCAGCCTAAGTTCCTCTTGATCGCTGGCGGCGCGGCACTTGGCCTCGCAAGTCCGGTGGCCGCGCAGATGGACCATTCCAATATGCCGGGCATGAAGATGCCGCCGTCAAATACGCCAGCGGTGAAAAAGCCGGCCGCTAAAAAGCCGGCCGCCAAGAAGCCCGCAGCGACCAAGCCCGTCGCGCGCAAAGCGTCCCCAAAGCCCGCCGCTAGATCGACACCGCCCGCGAAAACGGGATCGGGGGCCAAGCCCGCTGCGAATCAGCCCGCCAAGCCTCCGGCCCCTGCAACGATCGTTGCCGATCCTCACGCCGGTCATGACATGACGACCATGCCGGGCATGAATACGCCTGGAGCCAACCCCAATACCGCGCACGACATGTCGGCCATGCCAAGTGCCTCCGGCGGTGCCGCCTCCGGCCAGCCAAGCACCAGGCAAGGCATGGACCATGGATCGATGCCGGGAATGGGCCAGAGTTCGGGCGCGATGCAAGGCATGCCGGGACACGACATGGGAAGCATGCCCTCAGGCACGGGCGCGGCGATGATCGGCACCAACCTGCAGGCCGGCACCGCTCCGCCGCCCCCCATTCCGACGGATCGTGCCGCGGACCAGGTCTACTCTGCCGCTGCCATGGCGCATTCGCAGCAGCATCTGCGGTCGATGCACGGCGGGCAGAATTTCTCGCAGGTCATATTCAACCTGGCTGAAGTCCAGATCCGGGATGGTCGCGATGCTTATCGTTGGGATGGCAGCGCCTGGTACGGTGGCGACGTTAATCGTCTGGTTCTTAAAACCGAGGGCGAAGGGAACTTTGGGAGAAGCTTGGAAAGGGCGGAGCTGCAGGCGCTCTACGCACGGGCAATCGGACCCTATACCGATTTTCAGGCAGGGATCCGGTACGACTTCAAGCCTAATCCCTCGCGTGTTTACGCGACAGTCGGTTTTGAGAGCCTGGCTCCGGGTTTCTTCGATGTCGAGGGCGCACTGTTCTTGTCTAGCAAGGGAGACGTGCTGGGCCGCGTTGAAGGCTATTACGATCAGCGCATCACCCAGCGGCTGATTCTCCAGCCTCGTGTCGAAGCTGAGTTTGCGGCGCAGGACGTTCCGGCAGACCGGATCGGTTCGGGCTTGTCGGATATCGAGCTTGGCTTGCGGCTGCGCTACGAGGTGAAGCGAGAGTTCGCCCCCTATATAGGTGTTTCGTACGAGCGCAGAGTGGGCCGTTCTGCTCGTTTTGCACGCGAGGATGGCGAGGATGCGATATCCACCAGCCTCGTTCTGGGCATTCGCACATGGTTTTGAGGCCGACTAGTCTTGTCGGGTTGGCTGAGGTCAAGAAGGAGAAGTCGATGTTCAAGACAGTAACACTTCTGGCTCTGGCCGCGACGTCGGCGAGCCCCGCTTTGGCTCAGCAGCAGATGCAGGGCATGGACCATTCGAAAATGCAAGGCATGAACCACGACAACATGCCTGGCATGAACACGCCTTTCATGCCCGCCGAAATGGCGATGCACGAAAAGATGATGAAGGCCAAGGGCGCTAATGCGAGCGAGACGTGGGTCCGCAAGATGATCGAGCATCACCGCGGTGCGATCGCCATGTCGCAGATCGTTCTCCGGGAGTCGCCCGATGCGAAGACCCGGCAAATGGCCCAGAAATCGATTGCCGAGCAGAACAAGAGCATCGGTGAACTCCAGGCGATGCTCCGGTCGATGGGCAAGCGTCCTCAGTAATAAGCCTCGTTCCTCCCGCCCCCAGCGAGGAGACGGGAGGAACGACCAAGGAGATTTTTCCATGAAGTCAGCGTTGCGATTTGCGCTTACTGCCGCAGCCTTGTTGGTTCCGGTTGCCGCCAGCGCGGCTACCCCGATCGTCATGCACCGCGACCCCGGCTGCGGCTGTTGTGCCAAGTGGGCGGCGCAGGTGCAGCGGCAGCTCGGGCGCCAGGTGCGCGTCGTCGATGATTCCAACCGCTCGGCGCTGCAAAAGCGCGCAGGGGTTCCCGCGGACGTCTCGTCCTGCCACACCGCAATCGCCGATGGCATGGCTTTTGAGGGCCACGTGCCGATCGCCGACATGAAGCGGGTTCTCGCGACCCGGCCCAAGGGCGTACGGGGCCTCGCGGTCGGCGGCATGCCGTTCGGCTCGCCAGGAATGGAAGTGCCGGGCGTCAAGGCGCAAGCCTATGACGTGGTCGCCTTTGGTCCCAGCGGCCGCCGCCTGTTCGCCCGCCACGGCAGCTGATCGGCCGATGTTTTTTGGCGGAGTGGCATGACGCGGTCGCCGCAGCCAGCGTAGCTGTGGCGTCCAGTCCGTCTTGAAGAGCAGACGGAAAGTTTCACAAAGGAAGCTGGGCAGGTGAGGGAAGAAGGCGCGGCGTGCGTAAACTGGATTGAAACAACACGGTTCAAGGGGTTGGGTGATGAGCGGTAAACGAGGCGGGGCCTTCGCTCTGCTCCTTGCTGTTGCAATGTCAGTAAGCACGTCGGCATCGGCGCACGAAGATCACGATGCGCTTGGGGCCGGTCCCGGGCCGGCCGCTAACAGCACAGCCGAGACGCCGAAAGCAGACGGAGCGGACGCTGGCGACGGCCATATGGGCATGGGCTCTATGTCGACCGCGGACATGAACATGGGTGGCCGCGACATCGCCGGTGACGACATGGACATGGGCGGCATGCACGAGGAGACCGCGAACAAGAACAAGACGTTTGGGCAGCGACTGGTCAGCTGGCTTGGTCGTGTGCACACGATGGTGATCCATTTTCCGATCGCGCTGTTCATCGGCGCGTTCGGCGTCGAACTTTTCGGCCTGTGGCGTCGCAACCGCGATTACCAGCATGTCGCCCACATCATGTTGGTAGTCGGCGCGCTAGGCGCGATCGTGGCCGCGTTCCTCGGCTGGTTTGCGGGTGGATTTTACCTGACCGATCGCAACCCGATCCTCATGACCCACCGTTGGCTCGGCACCGCCATAGCCGTCTTCGGCGTCGCGCTCGCTTGGATGGCGGCGCGCCACCGCAAGGTTCCCGAGCGGTCGCGGACACTGTACTGGGTGGTGCTTGGCCTGATGACGCTCGCGATCTCGATCCAGGGATTCCTCGGCGGAACCTTCATGCATGGCGGAATAAACCACTTGGCGTTCTGAGTGGACCCGACGCTCGATAGGCGGTCGCGTGTTGGCGCGGCTCAAAGGAATGCGACGAAATGCGACAGCGCCGACCTTCGTGCCGTAGGCCTTTTCAAGCATAGCCGTCGGATGCCGCCGGCGAGCCCGGCCCCGCTAGGGCGTGTCGAGCAACCCCCGGCGCTGGTAATAGCACACTGTCGCGATGCACTCGCGCGCGATCCACGCGATCGTGGTGCGGGATCATCGAAACGGAGAAAGGCCGTGTCGCCGATCGTCGTGTGGAGACGAATAGCGCGAAAAGAAGATGACAAGCGAGCCGGCGACCGGCGCTGGGTTGGCGGTTTTCGCTCGTTGCACCGCCAATGGCTCGCGCTACGTCGGCGGTACGCTCCGAGCGGGACAGAGCCCGGCGATGGCGGATGACAATCCGCTGTCGCGGTCGCGCAGCAGGTTATGAATTGCGGTCGCAGCGACCGCTGCTTGTCCGGTTGCAACGCTGATCTGATCGAGCCCTTCCACCACGTCGCCGACCGCGAAGAGGCCAGCAACCGAGGTTCGCTGGTGGGCGTCGGTCAGAACGCAGCCTGATCCGCTGAGCTGCGCCCCCAGCAAAGACGCAAGCCGCGTCCGAGGCGACGAGCCGAGCGCGGGGTAA
This sequence comes from Sphingomonas sp. CCH15-F11, assembly GCF_001557005.1. Lineage (NCBI taxonomy): Bacteria > Pseudomonadati > Pseudomonadota > Alphaproteobacteria > Sphingomonadales > Sphingomonadaceae > Sphingomonas > Sphingomonas sp. CCH15-F11. The sequence continues at coordinate 5,835 of NZ_LSKG01000158.1, forward strand.
AGCGTGTCGAATTGTAGCTCCAAGCCATTGCCCAACCGCACCTCGACACAGTCGCCAAGACGCAGCTGCCCGACAGGCGAGGGGGCGACATCGATGCCCTGCTGGTTCAACTTGGCAAGTTCGGTCGGCCCGAGATCGAGCGACCGTTGGGCGAGAAGTGTGACCTTGGCGCCATAAGCTCGCAGGAATTCGGCTTCTTCAGCGCCATGGCCATCGCAGCCGAGCACCGCCACGTTCATCCGCCGGGCCTCATAACCATCGCAGATCGGGCAATAGCGGAGAAGACCACGCGCCACGCCGATGTCATGCATTGCATCGGGCATCTCTGGACGTTGATTGACGACACCGGTAGCGAGGACAACGGTCCGCGCGCGCAGGACGTTAAGTTCGCAGCTTGCCGAGAAGTGGTCGCCTGACGCGACGATTGCGTCGATCTCGCCGCTCTGGACCGTACCGCCATATTCGTGCAGCTGAGCCTGCAGGCGCGCAAGAAACGTGACGCCGGAAATGCCGCCGGGAAATCCTGGCAGGTTGTGCGAGCGCGGGATGGTGGCGGCGCGCCCTGCCGCTGCGTCGTAGACGACGCAGCTCCTGAGAAACCGCGACAGATAGATCGCGGTCATGAGGCCCGCTGGACCGCCGCCCACAATCAGACAGTCGATGACCTCCTCGGGGTCGCCCGTCCAGCCTTGATCGGTCAATCGCAACCTCATCATTACCCCGCGCATGCGCCCGTCCAGGCCCGCGGCCACAGTTCGTCTCGAGAGGAGACGCGGTGAAAAGCGCCCCATGCTCCCTTCTGAATACGCGCCGCCACCGCCGGCCCCTCATCGAGAGCGGTGCGTCGGCACGAAAAAGATCGTGAGGGGTGACCCGCCCGGCTGCGTAATACAGGTGAACCCAATCGAAATGGAGATTACCCTGATGCGTCGCTTGTTCATCACGACTGCCGCCGCGGCCTTATTCTTCGCAGGCGGCGTGGCGAACGCGCACCCGAAGCTGGTGTCCTCCAGCCCCGCCGCCAACGCGGCCGTCGCGACCCCCGAGAAGATCAGCCTTCAGTTCAGCGAGAAACTCGTGCCGGCTTTCTCCAAGGCCGACCTTACCATGGCAGCGATGCCGGGCATGGCGGCCATGAAAATGCCCAGCAGCGCCGCAGTCGGCGCCGATGGCCGGACGCTCACCATCACCCCGAAGCAGCGCCTCCCGCGTGGGCGCTACAGCGTCGGCTGGCAGGTCGTCTCTAGCGATACACACAAAATCACCGGCAGCTACAACTTCACGGTGAAGTGAGCGAATGCTCGACTGGCCGACCGTCGCCATCCGCTTGGCGTTATACCTGGTCCTGGCGGCGCTGTTCGGCCTGTCGGCCTTCAGCCTCTATGGTCTTCGTCTTGGCGAGCGCGATGATGCCATCGCGCTGCGGCCTTGGCTCACGGCAAGCGCAGCGCTCGGGTTGCTGCTCTCAGCCGTTGGCCTGATCCTTATGGCCTCGGCGATGGCCGGTTCTGCATTCTGGCCGATCGACCAGGCAGCGGTGGCCGCGCTGCTCGGGGGGCCACCGGTTGGCACCGCCTGGAAGGTGCGTATGGTGGCGCTGGTCATCGCCGTCGGTGCAGCCCTGCTGGCGCGAGGCAGAGCATCGTGGCTGGCTATCGCCATGATTGCCGCCGCCGCGGCATTGGCGACACTCGCGTGGAACGGGCACGGCGCCATGGACGAGGGAAGCACCGGATGGCTTCACCTCGGTGCGGACATCCTCCATCTCCTTGCCGCCGGTTTGTGGGTCGGGGCGCTGTTCGGATTGCTTCTCCTGATGGCGCGCCGCGCCGAGGAGATCGATGCTGCGCACCTTCGGCTGACCCATCGCGCCCTGCACGGGTTTGGCTCCGTTGGTACGCTCGTTGTTGTTACCCTGGTGGTAACTGGTTTGATCAATAGTTGGCTGCTCGTCGGGCCAGCCAATTTCGCGGCCTTGGGGACGACGCTCTACGGCCTGCTGCTGCTCGCCAAGCTGGTTTTGTTCGCAGCGATGCTGGGGCTCGCTTCGCTCAATCGGTTCCGCCTCACGCCGGCCTTCGAGCGCTCGATTGCCATGAACGACCATGGCGGGGCGCTTACGGCGCTGCGGGTCAGCCTTGCGGTCGAGACAGCCTGCGTGATCGGCATCCTGGCGCTCGTGGCATGGCTAGGCACCCTCGCGCCACCCGCGTCGGGCATGTAAGCGCTATGGACCAACCGTCCACGCAAGCGCCGCTCAGGCCTTCCACCTTCTTTTACCCACTTACGCGGCTTAACCCTCGCCTCCCAAGACACCCCCCGCTTGGACTGAGCTTACGTGTCCGACGCCCTAAGTCGCCCACAGGCGCTTGCGGGAAGGCCGCGTCGCGCTGCAAAGCTGGGCGTGCGAGAGGGTTGGTCCGGGTGGGCCTGTCAGTGTTTTCAGAGATGAATGAACAAGGGTGGCAAAGTCATGACCGATGGCAAACGCAGTGAAGCCGGCAGCGGCCAGGGTGGCGAAGTCGTCCTCATCACGGGGGCGAGCGGTTTTATCGCCGCAGCGCTGATTGCCCAGCTCGGCGAGCGCTACACGGTCGTCGGCCTTGATCGCGCCGGCCCTCCCGACCCACCGCCGCCCGCGGCGGCGATCGACATAGACCTCGGGTCAGACGAAGCGGTCCGAGTTGCGCTTGACGAGGTGCGCGCACGGTACGGCAACCGCATCGCCTCGGTGATCCACCTCGCCGCCTATTATGATATCACGGGTGACCCCAATCCGCTCTACGACAAGGTCACCGTGCAGGGCACCCGCCGGCTGATTGACGGGCTGCAATCGTTCGAAGTCGGACAATTCGTCTTCGCCAGCACGATGCTCGTTCATAAGCCGACCCCCACACCCGACGAGCGCATCAACGAGGACTCGCCGATCGGCGCGTCCTGGGCCTATCCGCAGTCCAAGGTCGACGCCGAGACATTGCTGCATGAGCGCCACGGAAACATCCCCGTCGTTTATATGCGCGCCGCCGGAGTTTACGACGACGACGGACGCTCGGCTTTTCTCGCGCAGCAGATATCGCAGATTTACGAGCACCGCCTGATTTCGCATTTTTATCCCGGCATGCTGTGTGCGGCGCAGTCATCGGTGCACCGCGACGACTTGGCTGACGCCGTGCTGCGTCTGGTCGATCGGCGGCACGAACTGCCGTCAGAACTGCCGCTGCTCATCGGCGAGCCCGACGCACCCGGCTATGCCGAGATCCAGGACATCGTCGGCGAGGCGCTCCACGGCGAGGGCTGGAAGACGATCCGGATTCCGCAGCCGCTCGCGAAAGCCGGGATCATCCTGCAGAACGAAGCGCTCGGCAGCGACGACTTCATCCAGCCCT
>NZ_LSKG01000159.1:0-2561 GCF_001557005.1 Sphingomonas sp. CCH15-F11
CAGTCGGGTAGGATTGGTGCTGCTCATGGAGTCAGCCCTGATCCCCCCGCCGAACCGCACGTGCAGCTTTCACCGCATGCGGCTCTCCACTGTGACGAACCATCACTTTGCCGTAGATCGGGCAGGCGGCCTCTGTGAGTATCCCAGTGGCATTGCTCGCACAGGACCACCGTCCTGCGGGCGCGTGCCACCTTCATTCTCACGACAAAACCGCGGTGCGAAACATCGGCCATCCCCCGGATATGGTGCACCTGACACGGAACATCGGATCGACCGCAAGCCTCGCATTGCTTGGCATTCTGACGATCAACCCAGTCCGTACGTGAGTGGGTGAACACCTGCGTCCAAGGCTGGATATCAATCCTGGACGAGGTGGCCGGATCACGTTTCAGATGAGCCAGTTTCCAGACTTTGACCGATCGGGGCTGGCCATCGACGTCGTAGCCGATGGTGAATTCCTGCCCCGTCCTCATGCGGGCCACGACCGCTCGCACATTGGTTTTGTGCTTGCTGGCCAAGGTCTTGAACAAGCTCCACCGCTGGAGAAACTCAAGCCTGTTCAGCTTGAAGCTCACATCCTTGGCGAGAGCATAGTAGTTCGCAAAACCCCGCAATTCGGCGTTGTAAGCTAGGACGATCTCAACGTCGCTGCAGCTGAGCAGCAGGCTACGATGACGCGGCTTCAACACCGACAGATCACCATAACCTTTTGCAGAAGCGAACGCGTGGACCTTCTCCCAAGGGACATGCAGCTGCATCACTTCCGACGGCGGCCTACGAAGGAAGCTGACGGAACCTTGTCGGCTCCGGACAACCCGTTGGCGTGTCGTATATGTGCGGACCTCATATCCAAGGAAGGCGGCTCCATCGCTCGCCTTGCGGATACCGCTTTTCTCCTCGGACACCGTGAGCGCCAGCGCCTCGGTCAGGAATGCCCTGACTTCGGCGAACACGCTTCGTGCATCCTCCTTGCTACCGATAACCCCAATCATGAAGTCGTCCGCGTAGCGACAGTAACGAAGTCGGCGATAACCGGGGTCCATCGCGTCTCTCGACGGGATGGACCGCTTTTGCGGCAGTAAGGTTTGGATTTTGGCCAAGGAGGCCGCAACCTTCACCTCGTCGACATTGTCTTTGGCCCGCAGCATGGTGACGCGCTTCCGTTGTTTCTGGATGCGCCCAGCCAGTCGCCCATATTCCGGGTTCGTGGCACGGACCTTCCCCCTCTCGAAAGCCGCGATCCGTTCCGCCATGAACATATCGAGTTCATGGAGGTAGATGTTGGCCAAGATTGGAGAGACGATACCGCCCTGCGGAGTGCCGCTGTAGGTCCGGGTGTGAACCCGGTCTTCCATAACACCCGCCTTAAGCATGCTGCCGATCAAGCCGATGAATTTCTCGTCATCGATCCTTTTCCGCAACAGCCGCAGGAGGATGTCGTGGTCGATGTTCTCGAAGAACCCCGCGACATCCACATCTACGAGCCATTTCACCCCCGTCCATACGGCTTTGACGTGTTCAAGCGCCGTATGACACGACCGGCCCGGCCGGAATCCATGGGAGGCGTTCGAGAACACCGGTTCATAGATCCGTTCGAGCAGTTGCCGCGCCACTTCCTGAACGAGGCGGTCGTCGCGCGTGGGAATGCCCAGCGGACGCCGTTTGCCCTTGCCTTTCGGGATAAACACCCGACGCACTGGTTTGGGATCATAGGTCCCTGCCGTCACGCTGGCGATAATCGGGTCGAGGTCTTCCGGTCCGAAGTCCGCGAAGGTCTCGCCGTCAATACCCGGCGTCATCGCACCCTTGTTGGATCCGATCTTCTGGAGCCCCTCCTCCCAAAGGAGGCGAGACCCCATCAGACGATAGAGTCCATTCACCCTTTTGCCCGACGCAACGAGCGCCGGAATGGCCTCCAACCGGCCTTTCACAGTTTCTGGCAGCATCAGCACACCCCATGATCGGTGGTTGAAGAATCACAGCTGCCGCCCTTCCCCCGGTCTTCCCCGCTTTCGGCCCGATCGCTCGAGACCTTATACAGTTGCACCGCCGCCTCCGAAGAGGTCGATGTCCCGGGCATTACCCCGGGCATTTGAGTAATATGGCGGCTCCGTACCCATGCAGGCCGGCAGAAGCCGCCTGTTTAGGGCATCCCGTAGTTACGCTGAATGGAGATGCGGCGCGGTTAGGTGTCCCGTTCGTCCACTAAACCCCTCGACGAGAGGCGCACCGGATGGGCTGAGAAACAGGCGGCCAAGACATGAGACCGCTGTCATCATCCGGACCTGGCGTGACAGTCGCTTTCGCCAGTATCGCTATATAGATTGCTGCAGACTGGGATTTAAGCAGTGTAGCCTTCACCATACGCACCTTGCCCTGACCGTCATCGCCTCCATTTGCGACTAAGACGCATCTGGCCTTTTCCGAACATGCTATTGTTCCCCGTCCCTTTCGGGATTTCAGACCTTGTGAGGCCCGAGGTTAGTCCGGCGAGCAGAGGCATTCTCAACTTACCTCATCATCACTGATACTCCATTTCAGCGCCGCAACGGCGCACTGTC
>NZ_LSKG01000160.1:0-66816 GCF_001557005.1 Sphingomonas sp. CCH15-F11
CTTCGGGGTTCCCCGCAAAGTACTACTTTGCGGGGGCCCCTGCGCCGGGGCGACGGGATGGAGCAGCGTCGTCCCGGCGGAGGCCGGGACCTCTCACCAACTGAGAGCCCCCCTTGGCGCGCCAGCCCTGCCCCGCTACCGTCCTGACCCATGCGGCAATATCATGAACTGATGCAGCGCGCGCTCGATCACGGCGCGGAGACGATGGATCGAACGGGCGTCGGCACCCGGTCGGTGTTCGGGCACCAGATGCGCTTCGACCTGGCGGAGGGCTTTCCGCTGGTCACGACCAAGAAGCTGCATCTGCGATCGATCATCATCGAATTGCTGTGGTTCCTGCGCGGCGACACCAATGTCCGCTGGCTGCAGGAACGCAGGGTGAGCATCTGGAACGAATGGGCGGACGAAGCGGGTGACCTCGGCCCGGTCTATGGCAAGCAGTGGCGGCGCTGGGAAACCGCCGATCACCGCACCGTCGACCAGATCGCGCAGCTGATCGACATGATCCGCACCAATCCCGCCTCGCGCCGCCAGATCGTCAGCGCGTGGAACCCGGGCGAGCTCGACCGCATGGCGCTCGCGCCCTGCCACTGCCTGTTCCAGACTTATGTCGCCAACGGCCGGCTGTCGCTTCAGCTCTATCAGCGTTCCGCCGACATCTTCCTGGGCGTGCCGTTCAACATCGCGTCCTATGCGCTGCTGACCCACATGATCGCCCAGCAATGCGACCTTGAGCCGGGCGAGTTCATCTGGACCGGCGGCGATTGCCACCTTTACGCCAATCATCTGGATCAGGCGCGGCTGCAATTGTCGCGGACGCCGGGGCCGCTGCCGCGGCTGGAGATCACGCGCCGCCCCGACGCGATCGACGGCTATGTGTTCGAGGATTTCGTGATCCACGATTACGTCGCCGATCCGCACATCGCCGCCCCGGTGGCGGTGTGATCACGCTCATCCTGGCGCGCGCGCGCAATGGGGTGATCGGGCGCGACAACCGCCTGCCCTGGCACCTGCCGGCCGACCTCAAGCGCTTCAAGGCGCTGACCATGGGCAAGCCGATGGTGATGGGGCGCAAGACGTTCGAGGGCTTTCCAGCGCCACTGCCCGGCCGCCGTCATATCGTGCTGACCCGCGATGCAGCCTGGCAGGCACCGGGCGCGGAGGTGACGCACGATGTCGATGCGGCGCTGGCGCTGGCCGGGGACGTGCCCGAAATCGCGGTGATCGGCGGGGCGCAGGTCTTTGCCCTGTTCCTGGGCCGCGCCGACCGGGTCGAGTTGACCGAAGTGCACCTGGACGCGGTCGGCGACGCGGTCGTCCCGCCCTTTGGCCCCGACTGGCGCGAGGTCGCGCGTGTGTCCAACGCCGCAGCCGACGGCCGACCGGCGTTCGATTACGTCACGCTCGCGCGCGATCCGCCGCCGCCCGCGGCATGATCTGCGGACCACGCTCTTTCCCAGCACCGCCCGACCCCCTATAGCCGCGCGCATGGAGCGGCTGGACGGCGGCTCGGCGGTGCCGGCGGCGTTTCGCGGCGGCATCGTCGCGCTCGGCAATTTCGATGGCTTTCATCTGGGGCACCAGGCAGTGGTGGGCCGCGCGGTCGCGATGGCACGCGCGGCCGGCCGCCCGGCGATCGTCGCGACCTTCGATCCGCATCCGGTGCGCTATTTCCGGCCCGACGCGCCACCCTTCCGCCTGACCACGCTCGACCAGCGCCAGCGACTGTTCGGCGCGGCGGGGGCGGACGCGATGCTGGTCTTCGCCTTCAACGCCGACCTCGCCAGCCTGTCGGCGGCCGAGTTCGCACAGGCGCGGCTGGTCGACCGGATCGGTGCGGCGGGGGTGGTGACGGGCGCGGACTTCACCTTCGGCAAGGGGCGCGACGGCGATGTCGATGTGCTGGCGCGGCTGGGCGATGCGATGGGCTTTGCGACCGCCACCGTCGCCCCGGTCGCCGATGGTGGCGACATCGTGTCGTCGAGCCGCATCCGCGAGGCGCTGAAGGCCGGCCGCCCGCGCGAGGCCGCCGCGCTGCTCACCCGGCCGTTCGCGATCGAGGGGATGGTGGAGCCGGGGGCGAAATTGGGGCGCGAGCTGGGCTATCCGACCGCCAATCTGCGGCTGGGCAGTTACCTCCGGCCCGCGTACGGCATCTATGCGGTGCGCGGGCGGATCGCCGGCGGGCGCGTGCTCGACGGGGTCGCGAACCTGGGCATCCGGCCGTCCTTCGACCCGCCGATCGAGCTGCTTGAACCCTATTTCTTCGACTTTTCCGGCGATCTCTATGACCAGCGGATCGAAGTGGAGCTGATCGAGTATCTGCGGCCTGAGGCGAAGTTCGACGATCTGAAGGCGCTAAAGGTCCAGATGGCGCGCGATTGTGACGCGGCGCGTGCGGCTTTGGCGGTGGAGTGAATCGCGCGAAGGCGCGAAGGCGCGAAGAGGGTGGTTTTCACGCAGAGGCGCGGAGGACGCGGAGGTGTTTCACAGGCTGCCAGGGTCCGCTGCGATAGCGGCCTTCATTCCTTCTGAGCGGTGCGATCAAGGTCTCGCTGGCGCGAGGCGGTTCCACCCGCACACCCCCTCCGCGTCCTCTGCGCCTCTGCGTGAACCCCCTTTCCCCTCCCTTCGCGCCTTCGCGCGAACCAAAATCCTTCCCCTCCCGACCCGAACGAATCGGATTTGTTCCGCCGCGCCCTATTCGCTAAGGCGCGCTTTCCTATGACCGACACGACCGATCCGAAGCGCGATTATCGCGACACCGTATTCCTGCCGACCACCGACTTTCCGATGAAGGCGGGGCTTGCGCAGAAGGAGCCCGCGATCCTGGAACGCTGGGCGCGGATCGGCGTCTATGATCGCCTGCGCGAGCAACGCGCGGGGCGCGAGCGCTTCATCCTGCATGATGGCCCCCCCTATGCGAATGGCGACATTCACATGGGCCATGCGATGAACAAGGTGCTGAAGGACATCGTGGTGCGCAGCCAGTCCCTGCTCGGCAAGGACGCGCCGTATGTGCCCGGCTGGGATTGCCACGGCCTGCCGATCGAATGGAAGATCGAGGAAGCCTATCGCAAGAAGAAGCAGAACAAGGACGAAGTGCCGCCGGCCGAGTTCCGCGCCGAATGCCGCGCCTATGCCCAGCATTGGGTGGGGGTGCAGGCCGCGCAGTTCCAGCGGCTGGGGGTGATGGGCGACTGGGCCGACCCGTACCTCACCATGAAGTTCGACGCCGAAGCGACGATCGCGGGTGAATTGCTCAAGTTTGCGGAAAGCGGCCAGCTCTATCGCGGCGCCAAGCCGGTGATGTGGTCGCCGGTCGAAAAGACCGCGCTGGCCGAAGCCGAGGTCGAATATGAGGATGTGACGTCGACGCAGATCGACGTGGCGTTCGAGATCGTCGAGGCACCCAACGCGCCCGAGCTGGTCGGGGCCTATGCGGTGATCTGGACGACGACGCCGTGGACGATCCCGGTGAACCAGGCTTTGGCGTATGGGCCGGAGGTTGAGTATCGGCTTTATCGTTTCGCTACGTCGTTCAACGGTAACGTTGATGGCTTCAGCCATCCGACATACAAGTTGCTAGACAATCGCAAAATTGTGATCGCGGACAACCAAGTTCTTCGATCAGAGTTTAACGCACGGCTTAGAGAGCTCTGGCCTGATGCGCAGCTTGTCGATCTAGACGAGTGGGTGGGCAAGGGCACTGACCTTGCCGGGGCGAAGGTGCGTCATCCGATGGCCAGCCCCCTTCGTCATTCCCGCGAAGGCGGGAATCCATTCTCACCGAGTTCGGCGACTGTGGACCCCCGTCTTCGCGGGGGTGACGAAGCAGGGGAAGTTGGTGCAGGGAAGGTGGCCTCTTTCTTTGAGCGCCTCCGTCCCATGCTCCCCGGCGATTTCGTCACCACCGACGCGGGCACGGGGCTGGTCCACATGTCGCCCGATCATGGCGAGGACGACTTTGCCCTGTGCAAGGCGCATGGCATCGACCCCGTCTTCGCGGTGATGGACGACGGCCGCTATCGCGACGACTGGGCGTGGCTGGGCGGCAGCGACGAGCGGCGGTTGAGCGTCATCAATACGAAGTTCAACGCGCCCGATGGGCCGATCTGTTCGGACCTGCGTGAAGCCGGCGCATTGCTGTCGGCGGGGCCGTTCCAGCACAGCTACCCGCACAGCTGGCGGTCGAAGGCGCGGGTCATTTTCCGCTGCACGCCGCAATGGTTTATCCCGATGGATGGGAAACGTGTCTCGACTTCGCTCGACACGAACGGTGTTGAGGGCTCAAGCAATTCCCCGCTCGTTTCGAGCGAAGTCGAGAAACGTGTCGCGGGTGCCGCCGCCGACGAACTGCCCGGCTTCGCCCAGGCGGCGGGGTTCGGGCCGGTGGTCGATCCCGCCGGCAATGCGGCCACCCTACGCGAGCTGGCGCTCGACGCGATCGACCGCACGCGCTTCGTGCCGGAAAAGGGCCGCAACCGCATCCGCGCGATGGTGGAGGGGCGGCCCGACTGGGTGATCAGCCGCCAGCGCGCCTGGGGCGTGCCGATCGCGCTCTATGTCAATCGTCACACCGGCGATTTTCTGCGCGACCCGGCGGTCAATGCCCGCATCCTGGAGGCGTTCCGCACCGGCGGCGCGGATGCCTGGTACGTCGCCGATCACCAGGCGCTGCTTGGGCCGGACCACGACCTCGCCGATTATGAGGCCGTCACCGACATTCTCGACGTGTGGTTCGATTCCGGTTCGACCCACAGCTTCGTGATCGAGGCGCGTTATGGCGCGGGCGTGCGTGCCAACCTGTATCTCGAAGGTTCCGATCAGCATCGCGGCTGGTTCCAGTCGTCGTTGCTGGAAAGCGCGGGCACGCGCGGGCGCGCGCCCTATGACGCGGTGCTGACCCACGGTTTCGCGCTCGACGGCAATGGCCGCAAGATGTCGAAGTCGCTCGGCAATGTCGTCGATCCGCTGAAGGTGATCGACGAAAGCGGTGCCGACATCCTGCGGCTATGGGTCGCGCAGACCGATTATTTCGAGGATGTGCGGATCGGCAAGGAAGTGCTTGCCGGCACCGGCGACGCCTATCGCAAGCTGCGCAATACCTTCCGCTACCTGCTCGGCGCGCTCGCCGGCTTCGACGACTCCGAGCGCGTGGCGGTCGAGCGGATGCCCGAGCTGGAGCGCTATATCCTCAACCGGCTGGGCGTGCTCGATGCCGAGCTGCGCGCGGCGGCGGAGGCGTACGAGTTCAACCGCTATGCCCGCGCGCTCATTGATTTCGCCAATGAGGATCTGTCGGCGTTCTTCTTCGATATCCGCAAGGACAGCCTGTATTGCGATGCGCCGGACAGCATCAAGCGCCGCGCGTGCCGCACCGTTCTCGACATCCTGTTCCACGCATTGGTCCGCTATGCCGCGCCGATCCTGTGCTTCACCGCCGAGGAAGTGTGGCAGGCGCGCTTCCCGAGCGACGACGGCTCGGTCCATTTCCTCGAATGGCCCGAACTGCCCGCGCTGCCCGGCGACGATGCGATCGGGACCAACTGGGCCGATGTCCGTCGCCTGCGCGAACAGGTGACCGAGGCGATCGAACCCTATCGCCGCGACAAGCTGATCCGCTCCAGCCTGGAAGCCGACGTGACCGTCCCGGACCTGCCGCTGCCCGCGGACGAACTGGCCGAGCTGTTCATCGTCGCCGCGGTCCGTAAAGCCGACGGGCCGATCACCGTCGCCCGCACGGCGCATCACAAATGCGGTCGCTGCTGGCGGCTGCTGCCCGAAGTGACGCAGGATGGCGCGTTGTGCGATCGCTGCGCCGGGGTGCTGGCGTGATGTTGCCGGTGCGTCGCCTCGCGCTCATGGTGGCCGCTGCGGTCGTCATCGTCGATCAGCTGGTCAAATATTGGGTGACAGGGCCGCTGGGCCTCGATCATCTCGGCGCGGCGATTCCGGTCGTGCCGATCTTCACTTTGCGCTTCGTCGCCAATGACGGCGTGTCGCTCGGCCTGTTCCAGGCGCAAAGCGACATGGCGCGCTGGTTGCTGGTGCTGATGACCGGGGCGATCGCTTCGGGCGTCGCGTTCTGGATCTTCCGCGAGCGCAACCGCTGGGACCTGATCGCGCTCGGTCTGGTGCTGGGCGGCGCGGTCGGCAACATCATCGACCGGGTGCGGCTGGGCTATGTCATCGACTATGCCGACCTGCATTTCGGCGAGTGGAGCCCGTTTTTGGTCTTCAATGTCGCCGATGCCGCGATTAGCATCGGCGTCGCGATCCTGTTGCTGCGCGCGTTGCTGGTGCGCGAGCCGAAAGCGGCGCCCGGTGGCGCCGATGATGAATTGTCCGTGGAGAAACCGAATGCGTGAGCGTGCCGTCCCCGCCCTTCTGCCGGCGCTTTTGTCTGGCGGCCTGATTCTGTCGCTCGGTGCCTGCGGGTCTTCCGGGCTGAACCGCGAGCGTCCCGATGAATTCGCGGTCGCGCGTCAGGCGCCGCTGGTCATCCCGCCCGATTATTCGCTGGTCCCGCCCCAGCCCGGTGTCGCCCGGCCGCAGGACAACAGCCCGGCCAGCCAGGCGCTCGACGCGCTGTTCGGCGGCGAGGCACCGCGCAGCGAGACCGAGCGCGCGGCCCTGCGCGAAGCGGGCGCGGACACCGCCGATGCCGGGGTGCGGTCGGCGGTCGGCGACCCGTCGACGCTGGTCCTCAACAAGGGGCCGACGACGCGCGACATCATCGCCGCACCCGAAGGCGACGGCCAGACCGCGCGCGTCGCGATCGGCGGCTGAGCAGGTCAAGAATTGGCGGGGAGGGGCCGCGCGAGATCATCGCAGCCCCGTCCCGTACCGTTGTGATCAGAAGGACTTGCTGATCGAGAACACGACGGTCGCATCGGCGATCGATCCGACGCCGTCATTGCCCTCCGAAAAATTCGGCTGGAGGTACAGCGACTCGCCGTTGGAAATGTCGGTATCGACATAGGCGATGCCGAGCGTCAGGCCCGCAACGACCACGTCCGCACCCAGCGACCAGTCGACATAGCTGCCGGTCGGCGCCACGCTGGTGCCGTTGGGGCCGAGGCCGGGATTGCCGTCCGAGGCGCCGATATGCGCCTTCAGCGTGACCGGCGTGTTGGGGATGCCGACCGCGGCATCGCCGGAGACATAGAAATTGTCTTCCTTGTCGCCTGGGTCGTCGGGCAGGCCCGCCGCCGACGCCGCGCCGGTGAAGAACACATTGCCCAGGGCGCGCTGGCTGGGCGCATAGGCGACGCCCGCGGTCAGCGAAACCGGACCGACCGTGCCCGACAGCTTTGCATAAAGTTCGGCGAAGTCGGTGGTGTCGGCACCGCCGGGATACATGTACCACACAAGGCCGGCGTCCAGCGTGCCACCGCCGCCGACCGGCAGCTTGTAGCCCGCAAACAGGTCGAGTTCGGTATTCGACCCGCCAAAGGTGCCCCATCCGGCCAGGTTCGATCCCCAGAAGCCGCCATAGAGGCCGCTTTCATGGTTGAGCGTCACGCCGCCCTGCACCGCGATTTCCTTGTCGGTCTGCGAAACGCCGCGAAAGCGATAATCGGTGAACAGGCCGACGCTGCCCGAGACGGTGACGGAGGGTGCGGGTTCGGTTTCGTCCTGAGCGAACGCGGGAGTTGCCGCGGTGAGCGCGAGCGCACCGGCCAGAAGTGTCGAGAAACGCATCGTGTTTTTCCTTTATGAAGACGATGGTTCCGCCTGCGCCGCGCCCCGCCAGGTCTGTTTGAATGGAGTCAATGCTCCGCATGGTCCGGCCGCAACGCAACAAGATTGCACGCTACCGCAGCTGCGAGCAATAACGCGCAAGGTCAAAATAATGCGATTGCGAAATGCTGTTGCAGTGCAGCAACACATTCCCGCGGATGCGACGGGTCAGTCGATCGCGACGACCGCGTCGATTTCGACGACGACGCCCAGCGGCAATGCCGGCACGCCGACGGCACTGCGGGCATGGCGCCCGGCGTCGCCGAACAGGGACACCATCAGTTCGGAGGCGCCGTTGGCGACCTTGGGCTGATCGGTGAAGTCGGCGGCGCTGTTGACGAACACCCCGAGCTTGACGACGCGGCGGACGCGGCCGAGGTCGCCGAGCGCCGCCTTCAACTGCGCGAGGATCATCAGCGCGCAACGTTGGGCGGCCGCCTGGGCATAATCGAGGTCGCGATTCTCGCCGGCGCGGCCCTTCATCAGCTCGCCGCCGGCGTCGAACGGGACCTGGCCCGACACATGGGCGAGGCCGCCCGCAACGACCACCGGGACATAGGCCGCGACGGGCGCGGCAGCGGCGGGCAGGTCAAGGCCGAGTTCGGCCAGCTTCGCTTCGATCGGATCGCTCATGGCCCGAGCCAAATCATCCCCGGCTGCCAGCGTCAAGCCGAAGCCGGCTGTCCGTGCGCAAAACGATCGGCGATCCATGCCCGTGCCTCCTGCCAGTCGTCGATGCGCGCGTGCGCCGCCGGCGCCGCCGGGATCGCGCGCGCCAGCACCGGCTCCGCGACCATGTGCAGCCGGTGGACCTCCGGCGCGTGGCGGGCGACCGAATCATGGTGGACGCCAAGGTCGTCGACGAAAACCGTGACCGGCGCGCGATATTCCGCGACCAGCGCGGCGACCGGCCCGCCCTTGCCGCCCTGGTTGCATTCGACGCGATGGGCGATGCCGTGGGCGGCGAGCTGTTCGATTCGATGGGGGCGGCAGTGATTGGCAAGGTTGGTGAGGATGACGATGTCGGCATCCGTCGCCAGAGCGGTCAGCGCGTCGAGCGCGCCGGGCACCAGCGTCTGCCTGGCCATCTGGGCGGGAAAGAAGCCGTCGAGATAGGTCCATATTTCGCCCGGCGCGACCGGTTCGCCGTCGCGGCGACGCAGCGATTGGGCGAAGTTGCCGTTCGCAAGGTCGAGATCGATCGCGTGATCCTCGGCAAGCCAGCTGCCGAAATGACGGACCATGTGCAAAAGCACCTCGTCGCAGTCGCAGATCAGCAGGGGCCGCATGACGATTCCAGCACGTCGCGCGCACGCACCAGGGCGGCCGGGTCGATCGCCAATGCGGTCGCGCACGCGACCAGGTCGGGTTCATGCGCGGCGATATGGTCGATGACGGCGCGCAGGATGACCGGATCGCCGGCACGCGCACGCAACGTCGCGACATCCAGCCCGGTCAGCGCCAGGAAGCGTTCGGCGCGCGCAGGTTCGCCGATCAGCCAGCCCAGCGCGCGGAGCGCGAGCAGCTCGGCGTCATCGGCAGCATTTGTCACATCGTGCATCATCGCTTAAGGATTCGCTCCAACCGGACGGGATACGCGCGTGACAAAACGGGTGCTCGTTGTCGAGGACAACGAACTCAACCTCAAGCTGTTTTGCGATTTGTTGCGTGCCCACGGGTTCGTCGCGGAGCCGATCCGCGACGGGCGGGAGGCGATGGTCCGCGCGCAGCAGTTCGACCCGCATCTGGTGATCATGGACATCCAGATGCCGCATGTGACCGGGCTGGAACTGATCACGCTGATGCGCGCCGACCCCGAGCTCGCGCAGGTGCCGATCATGGCGGTCACCGCCTATTCGGGGCGCGAGGACGAGGAGCGCATCCGCGCGGCCGGCGCCAGCGCCTATGTGTCCAAGCCGATTTCGCTCGCCCGTTTCATCGAGGAGGTCCGCCAGCTGCTGTGATGGTCGGCCATCGTTCGTATGGCTTGCCCGTTCACGCATGCCGGGATATGTATCCACTGGACACATGAGCGGGAGGAAGCGGCGATGGACGTGCTCGAGATGATCCGCGCCGGGATGACTCGCTCGGTCCCGTTCGCACAGCTGACCGGCATCGACCTGGTGTCGGTCGAACCCGGACGTGCCATCGCGCAGCTCGTCCAGCGCGCCGACGTCAGCAACCATATCGGCACCCTGCATGCCGGGGCCCTGTTCACACTGGGCGAAACCGTTTCCGGCGCGGCGATGAGCGGTCTGTTCGCGGAACAGCTCGCGCGGCTCCGGCCGGTCGCCACCGGGGCGACGATCGGTTATCTTCGCTCGGCGCGCGGCACGGTGCGCGCCGTGGCGACGGTCGATGGCGATGCCGACGGCCTGCGCGACACGCTCGCGCGGGAGGGCAAGGTGGCGTTCGACGCCATGGTCGCGATCACCGATGAGCAGGCGGTTGAGGTGGCGTCGATGACCGTCGGCTGGCAGGTCCGCCGGACATGAACGCCGGGACGCACACCCGGCCGGAGGGCGCCTATCACCATGGCGAGCTCGAACGCGCGGCGCGCGACCTCGCGATCGATATGGTCCGCGAACAGGGCGCGGCTGGGGTGTCGATGCGGGCGCTCGCCGCGCGCGTCGGGGTGACGCACGGCGCGCTGTACCGACATTTCCCGGATCGCGCGGCGCTGATGGCGTCGGTAGCGGCGCATGGCTATCGCCTGCTGGCGGCGTGTCTCGTCGGGGTGACCGAAACAGCCGCGGGTGTCGGCGACCCGTCGCGCGCCTTCGTGCGCGCCTATGCCGGATTCGCGCTGGTCGAACCGCGATTGCATGATGTGATGATGGCGCATGATGCCGCCGCGATTCGTGCGCATGACGAGCTGTCCGGCGCGGTCGACGCCGTCACCAATCTGTGTCTGTCGGCATTCAGCGGGATCGACCCGGTCGATGCCCGCGACCGCGTGATCGCGGCCTGGTCGCTGGCGACGGGCGCGATCAGCCTGTGGCGTGCCGGGCTGATCCACGCGGCGGACGAAGCGGGATTCCTCGCCTATCTCGATCGGCTGGCCGACGGCGCCTAGGCCGCGGCCAGACGGGACTTACTTGATCTTCGCTTCCTTGAACTCGACGTGCTTGCGCACGACGGGGTCATATTTGCGGAACGACATCTTTTCGGTCTGGTTGCGCGGGTTCTTCTTGGTGACATAGAAGAATCCGGTGTCAGCGGTGCTGACCAGCTTGATCTTGACGGTGGTCGGCTTTGCCATGACCCAAATCCCTTGGCGCTACAACGCGTTCGCGTGAAAAGAAGAACAGCGGCGCGCACAGGCGGCCGCTGACAGACGGCAGCCCATGCGGCGACGGCCGCGAAAAGTCAAGCGCGCCCGCGCGCGTGCCCGGCGCGATCAAACGCACGACCGCAATTCCGCCCGCTTGAAGTGTGGCGATCGCCCGCCACATTGGAGTGGACGGGCGGCGCGACGATCTCCGAACGGACCCTTTCACGGAATCATTCGTTGCCAGATCGAACCGACATCAACGGACGCAAACATTCGGAGAAGCTTTCCCATGGCCGACACCAACGCCGCGCTGCGCACCCCGACCGACCTCACGTCCAATGCCGCGAAGACCGTGGCTCAGGCGCTGAACGGCATTCTTGCCGACAGCTATGCGCTCTACCTCAAGACCAAGAATTTTCACTGGCACGTCTCGGGCCCGCATTTCCGCGACTATCACCTGATGCTCGATGATCAGGCCGCCCAGATCCTGGCGACGACCGACGCGATCGCGGAGCGCGTGCGCAAGACCGGCAACACGACCCTGCGGTCGATCGGCGACATTGCGCGCCACCAAACGATCAAGGACAATGACGACGACTATGTCGCCCCGGACAAGATGCTGGCCGAACTGCGCGAGGACAATCTGAAGCTCGTCGAATTGCTCCGGGAAGCCAAGGATATCGTCGACGAGGCCAAGGACAACGCGACGAGTGGCATCCTCGATGAGTGGACCGACCAGGCCGAGGAGCGCGCCTGGTTCCTGTTTGAAGCCAGCCGCAAGGGCTGACCACGAACGGCCGGGGCAGGGGGTCGCAAACATTCACGCCTTTGCGACCCTGCTCGACCGGCTGACCTATACGCGTTCGCGCAACGCCAAGCTGCGCCTGATTGCCGATTATCTGCGCGCCACGCCCGACCCCGACCGGGGTTGGGCGATGGCGGCGCTGACGGGCGATCTCGATCTGCCGGGGGTCAAACCCGCGGCGATCCGCGCGCTGATCTGCGAGCGGACCGATCCGATCCTGTTTGCGATGAGCCGCGATTTCGTCGGCGATACGGCTGAAACGGTCGCGCTGCTGTGGCCGGAACCGCCCCCGGGCAACGGCGCTGGCATGTCGCCGCCTTCATTGGCTCAGGCCGTCGACGAGCTGCGCGAATCGCCCCGCGCCGAGGCGCCGGCGCGACTGGCGGCAATGCTCGACCGCCTCGATGCCGATGCGCGATTCGCGCTGCTGAAGCTCGCGACCGGCGGTCTGCGCGTCGGCGTGTCGGCGCGTCTCGCCAAGACCGCGCTCGCCCAGGCGTTCGGCCTCGACATCGATGCGGTCGAAGAGGTCTGGCACGCGCTTGCTCCGCCCTATCTCGCGCTTTTCGACTGGGGCGAGGGGCGCGCGCCGCAGCCACATGCGGCGGCCATGCCGGTGTTCCGGCCCTTCATGCTCGCACATCCCCTGGAGGACGGCGAAGTCGATCTGGCCGACTATGCGGCCGAATGGAAATGGGACGGCATTCGCGTCCAGATCGTCCATGTCGGCGGCGAGACCCGGCTGTACAGCCGCGCGGGCGACGACATCACCGCATCCTTTCCCGACATTGCGCGCGCGGTCACCTTTCCCGGCGTGCTTGATGGGGAGCTGCTGGTGCGTGGACAGGCGCAGGGCGGTGAGGCGGCAAGTTTCAATGCGTTGCAGCAGCGGCTGGGGCGCAAGCAGGTCTCGGCGCGGATGCTGGCGGACTATCCCGCATTCGTCCGAGTCTATGACCTGTTGTTCGACGGGGCGGAGGATCTGCGCGAACAGCCCTGGGTGGCGCGTCGTGCGCGGCTGGAGGCAGTGGCCTCGCAACTCGACCCTGCGCGCTTCGACCTAAGTACGCTGATCGACACAGCCGATTTCGCCGCGCTCGCCGATATCCGCGCCGGCGCGCGCGACGCGGCGATCGAGGGCGTGATGCTCAAGCATCGCCAGTCGCCCTATGTCGCCGGCCGCCGCGCGGGGCTGTGGTACAAATGGAAGCGCGATCCGCTGACCGCAGACTGCGTGATGATGTATGCCCAGCGCGGCAACGGCCGGCGGTCCTCTTTCTATTCCGACTATACTTTTGGCTGCTGGACGGGCGATCCGGCGGCTGGCGGCGAGCTGCTGCCGGTGGGCAAGGCCTATTCGGGCTTCACTGACGAGGAATTGAAGATGCTCGACCGGTTCGTGCGCAATCACACGGTCCAGCGGTTCGGACCGGTGCGCGAGGTCGAAAAGACGCTGGTGCTCGAGGTCGCGTTCGATTCGATCCACGAATCGCGTCGCCACAAATCGGGGATTGCGATGCGTTTCCCGCGAATCGCGCGCATCCGCACCGACAAGCCCGCGGCGGAGGCCGACATGATCGCAACGTTGCGGCGGATGATCGGCTGAGCGCGCGCTGCCCGATCAGGGCGCGGCGTCGTCCAGCCGGATTTCGAACAGGGTCGGCCAGTATTTGCCGGTGACGAACAGCCGCCGTCGCTCGCCATCCCAGGCGATGCCGTTCAGTACCGCGTCTCGATCCGTCGGCGCGACTTCGCGGACGACCGGGCTCAGGTCGATCGCACGCGTGACCTGGCCGGTCGCCGGGTCGATCGCGATGATCAGGTTGCTGAACCAGATATTGGCGAAGATCAGCCCGTCGATGACCTCAAGCTCGTTGAGCCGGTCGACGGGGGTGTCGCCCAGCCGCACGGGGATGCGGCGGCGCTCGGCAAAGTTTGTCGGGTCGAGCACGCGCAGATCGGAAGTGCCGTCGGACAGGATGAGCGAGTCGCCGAGCGTCGTCAGGCCCCAGCCTTCGCCGGGATAGCGGAACTGTCCGCGCGACTTCAGCGTGCGCGCGTCCCACCGGTGCGCGATGCCGCTGGTCCAGGTCAGGCTGATCAGCTCGCCCTGCCAGCGCGCCAGCCCCTCGCCGAATTGCGGGGCGGGGATACGCGCGCGCCTGCGCACCCTGCCCGTCGTCAGGTCGACGCGGCGTACTTCCGACACACCGGGTTGGCCGACGCTTTCGTAGAGCGCGCCGTCGTACCAGATCAGCCCCTGGGTGAACGCACCCGCATCATGCGGGTAGCGCGCGACGATCGTCGCCGATTCGGCGCGAAGCCGCGGCCGGGGCGTGCCGGTCGCAGGTGCGGGCTCGGCAGCTTCCTGGGCGGCGATCGGGGCGGGACCCACGGCAGCGGGCCGTGCAAACAGGATCGGCGCGGTGACCATCGCCACCGCGCCGATTCCAATCATGCTCAGATACCGGGTCGCCATCACGTCGGAACGCAAAGCGGCGACCCCGGGTCCCTCGCCGTCACAAGCTGGCGCTTATTGCGGCGCCTGCAGGTTGACGGCCGCCATTTTGCCGCGCCGATCGACTTCCAGCTCGAATTCGAGCCGGTCGCCCTCGTTGAGCGTCACCATGCCGGCGCGCTCGACCGCGGAGATGTGGACAAAGGCATCGGGCTGTCCGTCGTCGCGCTGGATAAAGCCGAAACCCTTCATCGCGTTGAAGAACTTGACCGTGCCCGACGCGCGCTCGCCGGTCAGCTGGCGCTGCGGGCCACCACGCGGCGCGCCACCGGCCGCGTCGCGCGGGGGCGCGCGATCGGTCACCGGCATCGGTTCGCCGTCGATCTTGAGGTCGGTCGCCGAAATGCGGCCACCGCGATCGACCAGGGTAAAGCCGAGCGGCTGACCCTCGGCCAGCCCGGCCAGCCCGGCCTGCTCGACCGCCGAAATGTGCACGAAGACATCCTCGCCGCCATCGTCGCGGACGATGAAGCCGAAGCCCTTCTGGCCATTGAAGAACTTCACGACGCCCGTAGCTTCGCCGACCACCTGGGGCGGCATGCCGCGACCGCCGCCGAACCGGTCGCCACCACCGCCGAAACGGTCGCCGCCACCAAATCCGCCTTCGTCGCCAAAGAAATCGCGCTTGTCCCTGCCGCGCCCGCCGCGATCACCGCGGCGCCCTCTATCGAAACTCATTGCCCTGTTCGTCTTCCCGGTTCGCCCTTTACAGTCATAATCCCTGGCGCCGGACGATACACGCAGGTCTTCCGGCGCTTTTACACAAGCGCCTCGTGCAAGGTTATACACAGATTTTTTCAGGGCGGCGAACGAAAACTTGAGCCGACCGCGGCGCGCGGCCGCCTCTTGCCGAATCGCGGGCGGACCGGCATTTGGGCGAAATGTCCGATATCATCAGTCTGATCGGCGACCCTGCCGCGTGGGCCGCGCTGCTGACGCTTGTCGTGCTCGAGGTCGTGCTCGGCATCGACAATCTGATCTTCATCTCGATCCTGACCAACAAGCTGCCCCCCGAACGGCAACAGGCCGCGCGGCGAATCGGCATCGGCCTCGCGCTGGTGATGCGCCTCGTCCTGCTGTCGATGATCGCGGTGATCATTTCGCTCAAGGCGCCGGTCTTCGATCTCGGGATCACCGGCGCGCCCGGCGAACATGGCGAGCCGACGTTCGAGACGCAGTTTTCGTGGCGCGACCTGATTCTCATCGCCGGCGGTCTGTTCCTGGTGTGGAAGGCGACCAAGGAAATCCATCATACGATGGACGCCGACGAATCGGGTGAGACGCTCGACAAGAAGGGCAAGGGCACGATCGGTTTCGGCCCCGCGATCATCCAGATCATCGCGCTCGACATGGTCTTCTCGATCGATTCGATCCTGACCGCGGTGGGCCTGACCGACATCGTGCCGATCATGATGGCGGCGGTGATCATCACCGTCGGGATCATGCTCGTCGCGGCGGACCCGTTGGCGCGCTTCATCCACCACAACCCGACCGTGGTGATGCTGGCGCTCGGCTTCCTGCTGATGATCGGCGCGGTGCTGATCGCCGACGGCTTCGGCGTGCACGTGCCCAAAGGGTACATCTATGCCGCCATGGCCTTCTCGGCGGGGGTCGAGACGCTCAACATCGTCGCGCGACGGTCGCGGGCACGCAGGGCGAAGGCGCGCCTCGACCCCGCCAACTGAACCGGGCCGGCACGCGCAGTTTCGATTGAGCGCGCGGGCGGACGCGCCTATGCGGACGCCATGACCGTCCATTTTCACGAAGAAGACCTTCCCCTCGACGTCTTTGCGCCCGGTGCCGACATTGCCGTCGATACCGAGACGATGGGCCTGATCACCCCGCGTGACCGATTGTGCGTGGTCCAGCTGTCCGACGGATCGGCCGACGCGCACCTCGTACGCTTCAACCCCGGCAGCGATTATGCCGCGCCCAATCTGCGCGCGGTGCTCGCCGACCGGGCGCGCGTGAAGCTGTATCACTTCGCGCGCTTCGACCTGGCCGCGATCCAGCACTATCTGGGCGTGGTCGCCGCGCCGGTCTATTGCACCAAGATCGCGTCGCGGCTGGTGCGCACCTATACCGACCGGCACGGCCTGAAGGACCTGGTGCGCGAGCTGCTGGGGGTCGAGCTGTCGAAGGCGCAGCAATCGTCCGACTGGGGCGGCCCGGACCTGTCCGATGCGCAGCGCGAATATGCCGCCTCCGACGTGCGCCATCTCCACGCGCTGCGTGCCGAGCTGGACCGGCGGCTGGACCGCGAGGGGCGGACCGCGCTGGCGCGTGCGTGCTTTGAATTCCTGCCGCACCGCGCCGCGCTCGATCTGGCCGGCTGGCCGGAAACCGACCTGTTCGCGCATGTCTGAATGGGCGCGCCAGGATGTCTCGCGCCGGCAGGCGTGGGCGGCACCCGGCGGGTCACATGACCGGATCATCGGCCTGTTGCGCGTGGCGCTCCCCATGGCGATCGGGGTGCTCGCAGCGTTCCTCGTCATGGCGCCGCTGTTCGATGTGGGGGAGATGAGCTTCGTGCTCGACAAGCGCAAGGTCGACGTCGCGGTCGAACGCCTGCGGATCGAGCGCGCGCAATATCGCGGCACCGACACCCGCGGGCGTCCGTTTCAGCTCACCGCGGGCTCGGCTGTGCAGAAGAGCTCGGCCGAACGGATCGTCCAGCTCCAGATGCTCGCCGCCCAGCTTCAGATGGAGGACGGTCCGGCGCGGCTGCGCGCCAATCGCGGCCGCTACGATCTCGATGCCGAGCAGGTCGCGATCGACGGGCCGATCGCGTTCCGTGCCGCCAGCGGCTACACGCTCGACACCCGCGACGCGACGGTCGACCTTCGCAACCGCCGGCTGCGCGGCACCGGCGCGGTGACCGGGACGACGCCGATGGGCCGGTTCAGCGGCGACCGGATGGAGGCCGATCTCGAATCGCGGACCGTCAAGCTCAGCGGCAACGCCCACTTGCGTATCGTGCCGAAGCGATCAAATAGGCCGTGATGAAACCAACCCTGCGCCTCGCCGCCGTCCTGCTCGCGCCGACATTGCCGTTCGGCGGCGTCGCCTCGGGTCCCGCCATGGCCCAGGTGCGGCACAATTCGGCGGCGCCGATCGATTTCGACGCGGCCTATATCGAGCTGCAGGACCGGGCGAACCGCGCCATCCTGTCGGGCGGCGTCGCGATCCGCCAGGCGAACATGACGCTCAACGCCGATCGCGTAACCGTCGCCTATACCGGCGCGGTGATCGACGGCAGCCCACAGGTGTCGCGTCTCGACGCGGCCGGGGGCGTGACGGTGGCCCGCCCGGATCAGAATGCGCGCTCGCGCTATGCGGTCTATGACCTCAACCGCCGGGTCATCACGATGATTGGCGACGTGACGCTGATCCAGGGCAGCAACACCGTGCGCGGCGGCCGGCTGTCGATCAATCTCGACACCGGGCGCGCGACGATCGACGGGTCGGGCGTGGCCAGCGGCGGCCCTGCCGAAGGCGGGGTGACCAACCAGGGCGGTCGGGTCACGGGTCGCTTTTCGGTACCGAAGCGCGGCCAATAGCCGTCTCGCCGACGCGACTCGCGCCGGAACGCGATGAAATCGGTGCCAAAGTGCCAGACAGGCCTTTCCCGGCAAGGGAATATGAGGCAGGAATCATGCCAGTCCGGTAAGGGGCACCGCAACGGTGACGGAGCAGGCCGATGAATGAAGTAGCGACCCTCGCCGAACCGGCCGTGTCCCCGCCGCCGAGCGACGGCGGAGTCGGCCTGTCGGTGGTGTCGATCGCCAAGGCGTACGACAAGCGCAGCGTGCTGTCCGACGTGTCGCTGACCGTCGGGCGGGGCGAGGTGATCGGCCTGCTCGGCCCGAACGGCGCGGGCAAGACGACCTGCTTCTATTCGGTGATGGGGCTGGTGAAGCCCGATTCGGGCCGCATCATGCTGGACGGCGAGGATATCACCGCGCTGCCCATGTATCGCCGCGCGATCCTGGGTCTGGGCTATCTGCCCCAGGAAACCTCGATTTTTCGTGGGCTCAGCGTCGAAAAGAACATCCTGGCGGTGCTTGAGCTGTCCGAACCGGATCCGCATGTCCGCCGCGCGCGCCTCGACACCCTGCTCGACGAATTCGGCCTGACGCGGCTGCGTGATTCGGCCGCCATGGCACTGTCTGGCGGCGAACGGCGGCGTGCCGAAATTGCGCGCGCGCTGGCCGCCAATCCGACGATCATCCTGCTCGACGAGCCCTTCGCCGGCATCGATCCCATCTCGATCTCCGACATTCGCGACCTGGTGTGCCAGCTCAAGCGGCGCGGGATCGGCGTGCTCATCACCGATCACAATGTCCGTGAGACGCTCGACATCGTCGATCGCGCCTACATCATCTACGACGGCCGCGTGCTGTTCACCGGATCGCCGGCAGAACTGGTCGCCGACGCCAATGTCCGCCGCCTTTATCTGGGCGAGGGCTTCTCGCTTTAGGCATGACCGCGTGCCCCATCTTGCGCGTTTCCGCTGCGCTGACCGGCATCGCGGCCCTGCATCGCGCGACCGGCGATGCCCGGCGCGCGGGCGATGACGTGACATGAGCCTCGCGCCGCGCCTCGACCTGCGCCAGTCGCAGTCGCTGGTGATGACGCCTCAGTTGCAGCAGGCGATTCGCCTGCTCGCGCTTTCCAACCTGGAAGTCGAAGCCTTCATCGCCGAGGAGATCGAGAAAAACCCCCTGCTCGAGGCCAATTCGCCGGGTGCGGGCGAGGAGGATGGCGGGCGCGACATCGGCGAGGGCGAGGGCGCGTTCGACCCCGACGATCCGCCGCGCGACGGGCCGGCCGACGCGGCCGAACTGCTGCAATCGGGCGGCGATGCGGGCGAGGCACAGCTCGATGTCGACTTTGCGGCCGACACCTTCCACCACGACAGCCCGTCGGATGCGATCGGCGGGCTGGACGGCGGACTGGGCCTCGCGGGCGGCGCAAGCGGGGGCGCGAGCGAGGACGGGCCGGATTTCGACAGTTTCGCCCAGTCCGACCTGAGCCTCGCCGATCATCTGCTGGCCCAGGCGGGCGCGGCGATCGCCGGCCCCGACCTGTTCATCGCCGCGCACCTGATCGACCAGATCGACGAGACCGGATATCTGACCGAGCCGTTGCTCGACATCGCCAACCGCCTGAGCGTGCCGCTGGCGCGGGTGGAGGCGGTGCTGGCCATCATCCAGACCTTCGACCCCACCGGGGTGGGCGCGCGCGACCTCGCCGAATGCCTCGCCCTGCAGGCGAAGGAGGCCGATCGCTATGATCCGTGCATGGCGCGGCTGATCGACAATCTCGACCTCGTCGCCCGCGGGCAACTCGCGCAATTGAAGCGCATCTGCGGCGTCGATGACGAGGACATGGCCGACATGATCCGCGAGCTGCGCAATTACGATCCCAAACCCGGGTGCCGTTATGGCGGCGAGCCAAGCCAGGCGGTCGTCCCGGACCTGTTCGTCGCGCGGCGTGGCGATGGCTGGGCGATCGAGATCAATTCGGCGACGCTGCCCCGCGTGCTGGTCAACCGCACTTACTATGCCGAGCTGTCGGGCACCGCGCGGCGCGACAAGGCGTCGCGGGCATGGCTCAGCGACTGCCTCGCCAGCGCCAACTGGCTGGTCAAGGCGCTCGACCAGCGCCAGCGCACGATCATCAAGGTCGCGACCGAGATCGTGAAGCAGCAGGAGGCGTTTTTTCTGCACGGCGTCGCGCATCTGCGCCCGCTGACCCTTGCCCGGGTGGCCGAAGCGATCGAGATGCACGAATCGACGGTCAGCCGCGTGACCAGCAACAAATATCTGAGCTGCGCGCGCGGGCTGTTCGAGCTCAAATATTTCTTCACCAGCGCGATCCAGTCCGCCGATGGCGGCGACGCGGTCTCGGCGGAGGCGGTCAAGAATGCGATCCGCAGCCTGATCGCGGCGGAGGACGCGAAGGCGATCCTGTCCGACGACACGCTCGTCGATCTGCTGCGCGGCAAGGGCTTCGATATTGCCCGGCGCACCGTCGCCAAATATCGTGAGGCGATGGGTATCGGCAGTTCGGTCCAGCGTCGTCGGCAAAAGGCGCTGCAGGGCGCGGGCCATTCCGCCTGACCCGGCCGGACCGGGGGCGCATTTGTGAGAAACGGGAGCTTGACGATGGTGCGACGAATGATCCTGGTGCTGCTGGCGGTCAATTGCCTCGCCCTGTCGGCGTGCAACACGGTTCGTGGTGTGGGGCGCGATCTCGAATCGGCCGCCGACAGCGTCGATCGCGCGACCTGATCCCGCGCTGCGCGGATGCGAGTGCAGCGGGCAACGATCGGATTTTTTTGCCGAATCTTGCGCCCGGGTTACGCTTTGCTAAGCTTTCACCCGCTAATCTACGGGAATGAACGGACATTTCTCAGTGGACGTCGACCCCGCGCGTCGCCTGATCAAGGTCAAAATGGGGGGATTCTTCTCGCTCGACGATGTGGCCGGCTATCATGACGCCGTGCACCGCGCGACCGCTCGCGCGGGCGGCCTGCCCAGCCAGCAGCGGATGATCTGCGACATCAGCGACATGCGGATCCAGACCCAGGATGTCGTCGACGCGTTTCGCCGCGTGATGGGCGATCCCAAATATCGTCAGCGCAAGGTCGGCTTCGTCGTCGCGTCTTCGCTCGCGCGGATGCAGCTGCTGCGCGTGATCGGCAGCCGCAACGCCCAGTGCTTCGCCACCGAAGCCGAGGCGGAGGACTGGGTCTTCCAGGTCGAGGACAGCGCCAGCGCCGCGTGATCGCGGCGTCAGTCGTCCTCGTCCTCGAAACCGTTCAGTTCGAGCGCGCGGGCGCGAATCTGGCGCGTCATGCACCAATGGACCAGCGCCTCCTCGCGGCCATGGGTCACCCATAGCTCGCGTGGACGCACCTCCTCGATCGTACGGGTCAGCTCGTCCCAATCGGCATGGTCGGACAGGATGATCGGCAGCTCGACATTGCGCTGGCGCGCACGCCCGCGCACACGCATCCACCCCGACGCCATCGCCGTGACCGGATCGGGCAGGCGGCGCGACCAGCGATCGTTGAGCGCGCCGGGCGGGCACATCACGATACGGCCGCGCAGTTCGCGGCCCGGCACCCCCGTCGCCGCGCGCAGCTCGCCCAGGTCGACGCCATGCGCGACGTACAGGTCGCATAATCGCTGCAGCGCGCCGTGAAGATAGATGGGGTCGTCGAACCCCATGTCGCGCAGCTCGCGGATCACGCGCTGGGCCTTGCCGAGCGCATAGGCGCCGACCAGCACGCAGCGTTCGGGCTCGGCGCGCAAGGCGACCAGCAGCTTGTCGAGCTCGTCGCGCGTTTCGGGGTGGCGGAACACCGGCAGGCCGAAGGTCGCTTCGGTGATGAAGACGTCGCACGGCACGACGCGGAACGGCGCACAGGTGGGATCGGGTCGCCGCTTATAGTCGCCCGAGACGACGACGCGCTCGCCGCGATGTTCGAGCACGATCTGCGCGCTGCCCAGCACATGGCCGGCGGGAACGAAGCTGATGCCGACCTCGCCCAGTCGCATGGGCGCGTCGTAATCGACCGGATGCCCCGCCTGGGGCCCATAGCGGACCCCCATGATCGCCAGCGTCTCGGCTGTCGCCCACACCGCGCCATGCCCGCCGCGGGCGTGGTCCGCGTGGCCGTGCGTGACCAGCGCGCGCGGTTTGGGCACCGACGGATCGACCCACGCGTCGGCGGCGGGGATGTAGATGCCTTCGGGCCGCGGAACGATCCAGTCGCCAAGCATCGGCGCGATATGGGGTCGCGATGCGCGCGATGCCACTATGTCCGCGTCGCCGTCCGCCCCATATAGCGCCCGTGGATCAATCGCTTCCCCCCGCACTCGCCGGCTGGTTCGCGGCAAAGGGCTGGACGCCGCGCCGGCATCAGCTCGACATGCTCACCGCCGCGCGCGCGGGCGACCATGCGCTGCTGGTCGCGGCGACCGGTGCGGGCAAGACGCTGGCGGGCTTCCTGCCGACGCTGTGCGAGCTGATCGAGCGGCCGGCCGAAGGTTTGCACACGCTCTACGTCTCGCCGCTGAAGGCGCTGGCGGTCGATGTCCAGCGCAACCTGTTGACCCCGATCGAAGAAATGGGGCTCGACATCCGCGTGGAGACGCGCACCGGCGACACGCCGTCGGATCGCAAGGCGCGGCAGCGCGCGCGGCCGCCCCAGATCCTGCTTACCACGCCCGAATCGCTCAGCCTGCTGATTTCCTATCCCGATGCCGCACCGCTTTTCGCCGGGTTGCGGACGATCGTGATCGACGAGGTCCATGCCTTTGCCACCGGCAAGCGCGGCGACCTGCTCGCGCTGGCGATGAGCCGGCTGCAGGCGCTCGCGCCCGCGCTGCGCCGGGTCGCGCTCTCCGCGACGGTCGCCGATGCCGACGGCTACCGCGCCTGGCTCGCCCCCGATGGCGATATCGACCGCGTGACGAAGGTGCTGGGGGAAGCGGGTGCCGCACCGGTGATCCACATCGCCCTGCCGCAGGACCGGGTCCCGTGGTCGGGCCATTCGGGCCGCTATGCCGCGCCGCAGGTGATGGCGGAGATCGAGACGCACCGGACCACGCTCGTCTTCTGCAACACGCGCGGGCTCGCCGAGCTGATCTTCCAGGATTTGTGGAAGGCGAATGAGCTCAAGCTGCCGATCGGCATCCACCACGGCAGCCTGGCGCGCGAGGCGCGGCGCAAGGTCGAGCAGGCGATGGCCGACGGCAAGCTGCGTGCGCTGGTTGCGACCGCCAGCCTCGATCTCGGCGTCGACTGGGGCGATGTCGATTGCGTGATCCAGATGGGCGCGCCCAAGGGCTCGTCGCGCCTCCTGCAGCGTATCGGGCGCGCCAACCACCGGCTGGACGAACCGTCGGAGGCGATCCTGGTGCCGGGCAACCGGTTCGAATATCTCGAGGCACGCGCCGCGCTCGACGCGGTGGAAGCGGGCGAGCTCGACCCGGACATCTTCCGCCCCGGCAGCCTCGACGTGCTCGCCCAGCACCTGATGGCGTGCGCGTGCGCGGAACCGTTCGCGGCGGACGCGATGCTGCGCGAGGTCCAGTCGGCACTGCCCTATTCGGCGCTCGATGCGGCAACCTTCGACCGGGTGCTCGGCTTCATCGCGGATGGCGGCTATGCGCTGAAGGCCTATGACCGCTTCAAGCGGCTGACACGCGGCCCCGACGGGCTGTGGCGGGTCAGCCACCCCAAGTTCGTTGCGCAACATCGCCTGAATGCCGGCATTATCGTCGACGCCCCGACGCTCGACGTCAGGTTCAGGAACGGGCGCAAGCTGGGCACGGTCGAGGAATATTTCGCGGCCACGCTGTCACCCGGTGACACCTTTTTCTTCTCGGGCATCAGCCTGGAGGTCGAGCGGATGGACACGACCGACCTGGTGGTGCGCGCGACCCACCGGCCGGCGCGCATCCCGACCTATGTCGGCGCGCGGATGCCGCTGTCGACCAATCTCGCGCGGCGGGTGCGCCACTTCCTGCACGATCCCGCCGAATGGGCGCGCTTTCCCCACGATGTCCGCGAATGGCTGGAGGTGCAGCAGCGCCGGTCGCGCCTGCCCGCCCCCGGGCAGCTGCTGGTCGAAACCTTCCCCCGCGAGGGGCGGCACTACATGGTCGCCTACAGCTTTGAAGGGTGGAACGCGCACCAGTCGCTCGGCATGCTGGTGACGCGGCGGATGGAGGCGCTGGGGCTGAAGCCGATCGGCTTCGTGTCCAACGATTACGCCCTGGCGTGCTACGGGCTGGAGCCGGTCACTGATCCCGCCGCCTTGTTCTCCCCGGACATTCTGGAACATGAGTTCGTCGAATGGGTGCAGGGATCGGCGCTGCTCAAGCGCGCGTTCCGCGAAGTCGCGGTGATCGGCGGGCTGGTCGAGCGGCAACTGCCGGGCAAGCGCAAGACCGGCAAGCAGGTGACCTTCTCGACCGACCTGATTTACGACGTGCTGCGCCGTTATGAGCCCGGGCATCTGCTGCTCGAGGCGGCCTGGTCGGATGCGCGGGCGCGAATGACCGACGTCGGGCGCCTTGCGGACCTGCTCGACCGCGCCGCCGACACGATGCTGCACGTCGATCTCGACCGGGTCAGCCCGCTCGCCGTGCCGGTGCTGGTGCTGATCGGGCGGGAAAGCGTGGCGCAGGCCAGCGTCGACGACGCGTTGCTGGTCGAGGCCGAAGCCCTGGCGACCGAGGCCATGCGCCTCGACTGACCGTGACGATCGTCGATTGCCGGGATGCCGGGTCGGGTATATGCTGCGTCCATGTTGCGGGGTCCATCACTGCTCGGTTTCGCGGCGCTGATCGCCGCCGCGCCGCTGCTCGCACGCTCGGACGTCCCGCAACAGCTGCCAACGCTCCCGCCCGCATCGCCGATCGACCCGGCGATCGATCCGGCAACCTCGATGGGATCGGTCGAGTTCGCGCATGTCGACAGCCGGATGACCGTGCCCGTATCGGTGTCGGGCAAGGGTCCGTTTCCCTTCTTCGTCGACACCGGGGCCGAACGCACGGTCATCTCGCGCCAGCTCGCCGAACAGCTTGGTCTGCCCGCCGGGCCGCGGGTCAATCTGACCGCGCTCGGCGGCACATCGAGCGTCGCGACGGTCGTCATTCCCGAGCTTGAGGTGACGCCGCTCGCCGCCAGCCGCAATATCGCGGCTCCGGCGCTGGAGGCGCAGCATCTGGGCGGATCGGGGCTGCTCGGCGTCGACGCGCTCGACGGCCGCGCGGTGACCATCGACTTCGACCGTGGCGAGATGCGGGTCCGCAAGGCCGAGGTCGCCCGTGCGCCGCGGCCCAAGCCAGACGAGATCATCGTCACCGCGCGCAACAAGTTCGGCCAGCTGATCGTCACCAACGCGGCCTATCGCGAGCGGCGCATTCGCGTGATCGTCGATACGGGGGCGGCGGTCAGCGTCGGCAATCTGGCGCTGTATCGCCAGGTCGCGCGCACCCGCGTCGCGATCGGTCCGATGTCGTTCACCAGCGTCACGGGCGAGCATCTGGAGATTCCGGCCGCCACCGTCGACGAAGTGCGGATCGGCACGATGACGATGTCGGGCCTGCCGATCGCCTTTGCCGATCTCGCCCCGTTCGAGAAGCTTGGGCTGAAGGAAGAGCCGACGCTGCTGCTCGGCATGAACGCGCTGCGCTATTTCCGGCGCGTCGACATCGACTTCTCCAATCGCCGGATCCAGTTCCTGCTGCCGCGCTATCGCGCGCGACCCTCGTCGCTGCCGATCACCTATGACGCGCAGCCGTCGCGAATCTGACGCGCGCGCGACGTTGCGTTTTCCCGATTGTCGGAACGCCGCCGGCGGGGCATAGCGGAGCCATGGTTCCCTTTTCGTTCGCTGGGCACGCCCTGGTCGCGGGTGCCGATGGTGCGCTGTTCTGGCCGCAGCGCCGCGCGCTGCTCGTCGCCGATCTGCATTTTGAAAAGGCAAGCTGGTTTGCCGGGCATGGCCAGATGCTGCCCCCCTATGACAGCCTGGCAA
Organism: Sphingomonas sp. CCH15-F11; assembly: GCF_001557005.1. Classification (NCBI taxonomy): domain Bacteria; kingdom Pseudomonadati; phylum Pseudomonadota; class Alphaproteobacteria; order Sphingomonadales; family Sphingomonadaceae; genus Sphingomonas; species Sphingomonas sp. CCH15-F11. The sequence continues at coordinate 25,907 of NZ_LSKG01000160.1, forward strand.
CGCTCGCCGCGCTCGAGGCGGCAGTGGCGCGGACGGGGGCGGTCGTGCTTTATTGCCTGGGCGACAGCTTTCATGACGCGGCCGGCAGCACGCGGCTGTGCGATGAAGCGCGCGCGCGGCTACGGGCGCTGACCGCCCGGGTCGACTGGCATTGGGTGACCGGCAACCATGATGCCGGGCTTGGCGATGCACTGGGCGGGCGGATCGTCGCCGAGGCGCGGGTCGACGGGCTGGTGCTGCGCCACGAAGCCGAGCCGGGGGAGGCCCAGCCCGAACTGTCGGGGCATTTCCATCCCAAGTTCCGGGTGACGGTGCGCGGACGCAGCGTCGCGCGGCGCTGCTTCGTCGCGACCCCGACCAAGCTGATCCTGCCGGCGTTCGGCGCACTGACCGGTGGGCTCGATGCGCGCCATCCCGAAATCTGTCGCGCAATCGGCGGTCAGGCCGAGGCGCTGGTCGCGCTCGAGGACCGTCTGCTGCGCTTCCCGCTCGCCGCCTGACGGCGACCGCGATCAGCTGCCGCAGCGCGCCTCGCCCGACCCGATCTTGCTGACCGAACAGCGCGCCGCCGGGCCCAGATCGACATCACCCGATCCGAGCAGCGCGACCTTCGCATCGCCGACGACCGCCGCGGCGACGTTGCCCGCTCCGGCGATCGACACGTCGGCGCTGCTCGCCTTCAGCGCCCTGGCCTGGACATCGCCCGACCCGGCAAGCTCGACGGTCAGCGAGCGGACCTCCCCCGACGCGGCGATGCTGCCCGATCCGGCAATCGACAGGCGTGCCTTGTCCCCGCGGATCATGCCGATCGTCATGTCGCCGCTCCCCGCGATCGCGCCGGCGAAGTCGTTGGCGACGCGGTCGACGGTCATGTCGCCCGATCCGGCGATGGAGCCGGCACGCAGCACCGGCATCGAAATCGCGATGCGCGCCGCGCCGTCTTCGCTGTTCCAGCGGAAGCTGCCGTCGCGCTTGCGCGTGACGACGAGCTGTCCGTCCTCGAGCATGATCTTGAGCTGGTCGAGGATCTTCGGATCGCCGCTCGCGCGCACGCTGAACTCGCCGCCGGTCGTGATCTCGACATCGTCGACGCCGGCCAGCTCGACGCGGTCGAAGCCGGTGGCGGCAAAGCTGCGCTCGGCGCCGCTGCCGGTTGCCGCGACGGCGGGACGATTGTCGACGGCGGCGCGACGCTCGCCATCATCGCCGTTGCACGCCGCCAGCGGCAGCAGGATGATGAGACCAGACCAGTGCATATCGCCCTCCTGTGTATTGCAATACTAATACACTATTTGCGTGGGCGATCAACGCAAAAAGGGCGGGGGCGACCGATACCGCCGCCCCCGCCCGGGATTTTGCCGACTTGTGCCGCGGTCAGGCCGCGACCTTGTCCTTGTTATGGATCGCCGCGGCCTTGCGCAGGATGTCGAGAATCTTCTCGAGCGCGCCCGGCTCGTCGAGCTCCTCCATCGCGGCCAGCTCGCGCGCCAGCCGGCTGGCGGCGGCTTCGAAGATCTGGCGCTCGGAATAGCTCTGCTCGGGCTGGTCGTCCGCGCGGAACAGGTCGCGGACCACTTCGGCGATCGACACCAGGTCGCCGGAATTGATCTTCGCCTCATATTCCTGCGCGCGGCGCGACCACATCGTCCGCTTGACCCGCGGCTTGCCCTTCAACGTGTCGAGCGCTTCCTTCAGCGTCTTGTCCGACGACAATTTGCGCATCCCGACGCTTTCCGCCTTGTTGGTCGGCACGCGGAGCGTCATCCGCTCCTTCTCGAAACGCAGCACGTAGAGTTCGAGCTGCATGCCCGCGATTTCCTGTTTCTGCAGCTCAATGACACGGCCCACTCCGTGCTTGGGGTAAACGACATAATCGCCGACATCGAAGGACAGCGCCTTGACAGCCATGTGTGTGAAGCCTTTCCGTGAACAGACACCCGTGCGGCCAGACGAAACATCACGCCAGCGGGTGGCGGAGCCATTCGGGCCGGGGCAATTTCCAATCGTCTCCGGGCGACGCGGTCAATGACGACCGCATCGCGAGCCTTTTAACATAGTCGTAATAAAATTGCCAGCGTCTGTTGCGCGGCACCATGCGCACCGGCGCCGTGCCGGCGAGGCAGGACGCCGGGCATCCCGGCGCGCAGCGTCGCGATCGCGCGACGCCGTTCCGCCCTGATCAGTCGCCCGCGCCGGGTTCCGGGCTGAAATACTTCTCGAACTTGCCTTCCTGACCCTTGTACTCGTCGGCGTCAGGGGGCGTCTGCCCGCGGTTGCTCGTCACGTTGGGCCATTGCGCCGAAAAGGTGGTGTTGACCTCAAGCCACTTTTCAAGCCCGCTTTCGGTGTCCGGCAGGATGGCCTCGGCCGGGCATTCGGGCTCGCACACGCCACAATCGATGCATTCGCTGGGATTGATGACCAGCATGTTCTCGCCCTCGTAGAAACAGTCTACCGGGCAAACCTCGACGCAGTCCATGTATTTGCAGCGGATGCAGGCGTCGGTGACGACGTAGGTCATGGGGCATTGGGCTCCAGCGAAGGGGTCGCCCTCCTGCTATGCGCGGGACTCGGCGGCGTCAATTGCCTTCGCCGACCCCGTCGACAGCTCCTCGTAAAGTGCCGCCGCTTCTGCCGGTGGACCCCGGCGGGTCGGCAGCGCGGCGACGCGCAGCACGCGCACCCGGCCCTGCTGTGGAAAGGCGATGATGCACCCCGCGCGCACCGGTGCGTGCGAGCGGTCGATGCGCCGGCCGTCGATGCGCAGCGTCCCCGCCTCGGCAATGGTCTGGGCGGTGCTGCGCGACCGGGTCAGCCGCGCGAACCACAAAAAGCGGTCCAGCCGCATCGTCGGCTCAGTCATGTTGCCGCTTCCGTCGGTGCGCAGGCACCCGCGCGGGGACGGGTGCAAGGTCGGCCAGCGCGGCAAAGGCATTGCCGGGCCGCGGCGCAACCGACGTCGCGCGCGGACGCTGGCGACCCTGCCAGCGCCATTGTTGGGCCGGGGGTGCCTCCCCCGCGCCGGTCGCAACGGGCACCGGGCGAAAACCGAGCGTGGTCAGCAGTCGCGCGATCGTCGGCGGAGTCAACCCGATCGAGGTCGCCAGCGCCAGGTCGGCAGCAAAGGGCTGGCGTCCGTCGCGCGCACCGTGCAGCGCGAGGGCAAGACGCTCGACCATGTCGATCCGCACCGCCTGGTCGCCGAAGCGGCGAAAGCCATGGCCGGGACGCGCGGCGGGATGGTCGCCCGGCAGCACGGTGGCCCCCGCCGGCGCGATCGCGTCGCCCGGGTCATCGCGGCCGGACTCGCGTGCCGCCAGCAGCGCCAGGCGCCAGCGCGCAGCCGCGGGCTTGAGCAGGCGCGCGTCCAACAGGTCGATCGCGCCGAACGTCACGCCCGCGCGCCGCAGCCGTCGCCGCCCGGCCGCATCGAGTTGTGCCACGGCATCCGCCACCATGTCGCGCGCGACAAAGCCCGCCCCGTCGTCGAGCGCGGCGGCGATGCTGCGCTCGGCGGGCGTGGCTTCGGGATCGCCCAGGATGGCGGCGAGCGCTTCAAACAACGGCGTATGGCGCTTGAGCATGGCTGCGAGCCACGTCCGCAGCCGCACCGTGATCGCGGAGCGGGCGGGCGCGGCCAGCGTGTCGAGCGCGCGGTCGAGCCGCAATTGCGGCGCGCCGATCCGCTTGCCGGGACCAAGCATCGCGACCGGCGCGCCGTGCCAGCCGATCGCAGGCGCACCGCCGGGCACGGCCTGGAGCGCGAAGGCGTCATCGGTCGCGGCGGCCAGCGCCTCGGCACGACGCTGAAGCTCGCGCCCCAACCGCTTTTCGGCCGCCGATAGCAGCATGCGCTTGTCGGCGGCGCGCGCGTCCGGTGCGACGACGAAGCGGAACCCGTCCAGCCGTCCGATCGGCTGGTCCTCGACGCTGACCGCACCGTCGGGATCGACCGTGACAGGCAACGCGCCCGCGTCCGCGCCGATCTGGCGCAGCAGCACGGTGGTGCGGCGGTCGACGAACCGCTGGGTCAGCCGGTCGTGCAGCGTGTCGGACAGCCGCGTTTCGACCGCGCGGGTTCGCTCGGCCCAATACGCCGGATCGGCCAGCCAGTCGGCGCGGTGCGCGATATAGGCCCAGCTGCGTGCCGCCGCGATGCGGCCGGCGATCGTCTCGACATCGCCGTTCAGATGGTCGAGCCGCGCGATTTCCTCGGCGAACCATTCGTGCGGGACGTGCCCGCGCCCCTCGCTCAGGTGGCGGAACACCCGGCCGACGAAACGCGCATGCGGATCCGCCCCCAGCTTGCGGAAATCGGGCAGGCTGCACGCCGCCCAGAGTCGCGCGACCATCGCGGGCGACCGCACCCGCACGCGCACCCAATCTTCCTCCGCCAGTCGTTTCAGCACGGCCAGGTCGATCGCCTGCGGTGCGGCGCGCAGCACGCCGGCTGGCGGCCGCGCTTCGAGGCTTTCGATCAGCGCATCGATGCTGGCAAGGTCGGGGGCGCCGTCGCGCCAATAGAGATGCTCGAGCCGGGGGATTTCATGCGCCTCGATCGCCAGCACCTCCTCCGGCCGGAACGCGGCCGGACCTTCCTCGTGCAATGCGCCAAAGGTGCCGTCGCGCTGGTGCCGGCCGGCGCGCCCCGCAATCTGGGCCATTTCGGCGACGGTCAGACGGCGCTGCCGGTGCCCGTCGAACTTGGTCATGCTGGCAAAGGCGACATGGGCGACGTCCATGTTGAGCCCCATGCCGATCGCGTCGGTGGCGACGAGGTAATCGACCTCGCCTGCCTGAAACATCGCGACCTGCGCATTGCGGGTGCGCGGCGACAGCGCCCCCATCACCACCGCCGCGCCGCCGCGCAGCCGGCGGATCGCCTCCGCAACCGCATAGACTTCCTCGGCGGAGAAGGCGACGATCGCGCTGCGCCGTGGCAGCCGCGACAATTTGCGCGCGCCGGCATAGCTGAGCGTCGAAAAGCGCGGGCGGCCGATGATTTCGGCCTCGGGCACCAGCGCCTTCAGCATCGGGCGCAGCGCGTCCGATCCCAGGATCATCGTCTCGTCGCGCCCGCGTGCGCGGAGCAGCCGGTCGGTGAACACGTGCCCGCGCTCCGGGTCGGCGCCCAGCTGCGCCTCGTCGATCGCGACGAAGCCCAGCTCGCGCTCCAGCGGCATGCTCTCGGCGGTGCACAGGAACCATCGCGCATCGGGCGGGACGATCTTTTCCTCGCCGGTGATCAGCGCCACCCGGCCGGCACCCTTGATCGCGACGACGCGCTCATAGACCTCGCGCGCGAGCAGGCGCAGCGGAAAGCCGATCATCCCGCTCGAATGGCCGCACAGCCGCTCGATCGCGAGGTGCGTCTTGCCGGTATTGGTCGGGCCCAGCACCGCGGTGACCGGGCGTTGCGCAAACTCGCTCATCGCCCGACCAACATCGTCGCGCCGGGGCGGGGGCGCAAGCGGGAAGGCGCGTTCTTTGTCGCGTCCGGAGCCGCATCGACACCGTTCATCGGCGGACCGCCACGATTCGGCGCAACGCGACCGGGTGGCGAAGCGGGTTAATTTGACTTCAACCTGTTTGTTCCACAGGAAAACGGGAAGTCGATCCAAATCAAACCGGATCGGCAGGGGAGCGGGGCGCATTGTTTCTGCGCGGTGAAATCGGGTTGGACCAGGCCGGCGGGACCAGTGCGCGTTCCACCGACCGCGCGACCTCGGCTGCCGGGATCCCCGCCGCCCCCGCCACGGCGATCGACCGACTGCGCGCGCGCTTCCCGGATTTTGAGCTGGTCCCCGATCTCGGCAGCGATATCGGCAGCCGGGTGTGGCTGCGCGGTGTTGCGACCTGTGCGGGATTGCTGACTTTCGTGGCGCTGCTCTCGCCAGGGATCGAGCCCGTTTATGGTGCGGTGACGCCGGTCGTCAGCGACGCGTCGCTCGATGAAGTGCGCAGCCTGTCGATCAGCCCGCTCGGCCTGGGCGCGACGACGGGGATGCGCCTGGGCGCGACCGCGCGTGTCGCGCCGCTCACCGATACGCCCGAACGTCCGATCATCGAACTGGCCGCCACGCTGGCACAGGGCACCGCGTTCGAACGCGTACTCACCCGGTCGGGTGTCGGCAGCGACGATGCCGAGCGCGCCGCCGCGCTGGTCGCCAATGCGGTCAGCCTGGGCGAGATCGCGCCGGGGACGCGGCTCAACCTGACGCTCGGCCGGCGCGCGGCCAAGACCGAGCCGCGCCCGCTCGAAAAGCTCGCCTTTCGCGCCCGCTTCGATCTGGCGCTCGAGCTCAAGCGTGCGGCGACGGGGCTTGCGCTCAACGAAATTCCGATCGCGATCGACCGGACGCCGCTGCGTATCCGCGGGACGGTCGGCAGCAGCCTCTATCGGTCGGCCCGTGCCGCCGGCGCGCCTGCGAAGGCGGTGGAAGCCTATATCCGGTCGCTGGCGACCCGCGTCCCGATCGGCCGGGTCGGTTCGGACGACGAATTCGACATCATCATCGAACAGGCGCGCGCCGAAACCGGCGAGGTCCAGCTGGGCAAGCTGCTGTTCGCCGGGCTCGATCAGGGCAAGCGCGAAATCCAGCTCGTCCGCTGGGAACAGAATGGCCGGACCGAATGGTTCGACGCCAAGGGGGTCGGTGAGCGGCGCGGGCTGATGAACCGCCCGGTGCCCGGCCGGGTGACCTCGGGCTTCGGCTATCGCCGCCACCCGGTGCTCGGCTATCAGCGGCTGCACAAGGGGCTCGACCTCGCCGCGCCGCACGGCACGCCGATCCGCGCCGCCGATGATGGCGTGGTGGCGATGGCCGGATGGAACGGCGGCTATGGCAAGTTCGTCAAGCTCAGCCATGGCGGCGGCATGGCGACCGGCTATGGCCACATGAGCCGCATCGCGGTGAGCGCCGGTGAGCGCGTGCGCGCGGGCGAGGTGATCGGCTATGTCGGCTCGACCGGCCTGTCGACCGGTCCCCACCTGCATTACGAGCTGTGGAAGAACGGCGGCGCGGTCAACCCGTCCAGCGTGTCCTTCTCGACCGTGCTCCAGCTGGGTGGGGAGGAGCTTCGCCGCTTCAAGGCACAGCTCAATCGGCTGATGGCGGTGCCGGCGGCGGGCACGACCGCGTCGCGCGCCACCGCCGCGTCGAAGGTCACGGCGAGCGTGCAGGACCCGGCGGCGCGACCGCGCGGTTGAGGCATCTGGTCCGCACGGCGACGGACGGTTTCATCTGAAGGGCGGGAGCGGGACGGCGCGGCGCGCGGGAGGCGAGCGCGCGATCCCGATCCGTTATTTCCCCTGCGAGCGCCAGCGCCGGACGGTGCGTTCGATCGCCTGTTCCTCGCCGCCGGACTTGCGCCACAGCTCGGTGAACACCGGGTCGCTCGATGCCGGCCGCTTATGCTCCTCCAGCGTGTCGAGATTGACGCGGATCGGCGTCGATACGCCCTCGCCGCAGATCACGCACTCGCGATTGCGAAGCGCGGGGATCGAATCGAGGAAGCCGCGCGAGCCTTCCGGCATCGCAGCGCGGACGAATGCCTGGTCGCGATCGTTGTTGAGGCGCATCGTGATGATCGTGCCGCACTGCGACAGCACGCCTTCGGCCAGGTCCGACGGCCGCTGGGTGATGAGGCCAAGCGAGACGCCGTATTTGCGGCCTTCCTTGGCGATGCGGCTGAGGATGCGGCCGACCGACGATGCGTCCGCGTTGCGCTCGTTGGGGACATAGCGGTGCGCTTCCTCGCAGATCAGCAGCACCGGCTGCTTTTCCTCGTCGCGCGACCAGATCGCGAAGTCGAACACCAGTCGCGCCAGCACCGACACCACGACCGACGTGATTTCGGACGGCACGCCCGACACGTCGATGATCGAAATCGGCTTGCCGTCGCTCGGCATGCGGAACATGCGGGCAAGGAACGTCGTCATGTTGTCAGCGACCAGCATGCCCGAGAACATGAAGGCGAAGCGCGGATCGCTGCGGACTTCCTCGACCTTGGTCTTCAGGCGCAGATAGGGGGCAGTGTCGCCCGCGCGGTCCATCTTGCCCATTTCCTGCTGCAGGATGTTGGTCAGGTCAGACAGCAGATAGGGGATCGGCGCGTCGACGGTCAGCTTGGTGATCTCCTGTGCGGCGCGGCTCTTCGCCTTGGCCGCCAGCAGGCACTTCGCCAGGATGTCCGTGTCGATCAGGCGCTGGTCGCCCTGCGACGTCAACAGCACCTCGCAATGTTCCTCGAAATTCATCAGCCAATAGGGCATTTGCAGGTTCGACACGTCGAACAGCTCGCCCGAATGCTTGAACGCGGCGCCATATTCGCCGTGCGGGTCGATCATCACGACATGGCCCTGCGGTGCAAGCTGGCAGATGCGGTGCAGGATCAGTGCGGCGCTGGTCGACTTGCCGGTACCGGTCGATCCCAAGAGCGCGAAATGCTTGCCGAGCAGCGCATCGACATAAAGCGCCGCGCGGATGTTGCGCGTCGGGTAGACGCTGCCGATTTCGATGTGCGGGCGATCGTCGGCGGAATAGATCTGCTTCATGTCGGCGGCCGACACCGGGTAGACATTCGCCCCCGGCAGCGGATAGCGGGTGACGCCGCGACGGAACCGATAGAGCTTTCCGGTGAGCTTTTCCTCGTCCGCTTCGCCCAGATAGTCGATCTGTGCGACGATCATGCCGTCGATGCGGTCGTCGAAGCGTACCGAACGGATGCTGGCGACCAGCCAGCTGCTGCCGACGCGGATCTTGATCTGGCTGCCGATCTGGCCCGCCATCGCGATCGCGGTGTCCGCATGGCCGGCCAACGCTTCGAGCGCGGTGCGATCCAGCCCCACCTGGCTGTTGGCGCCCGTGATATTGGTCACCACACCGATCGGGAGCGCGGCGACGTCGCCGCCGATCACGCCCGTGCCGACCGACTCTGCGTGGTCGAACGCCTTTGCACCCTCAAACTCTGCCATGGCCGCTCCCCGGATCTCCACCGGCGGTGATGCCACCAAATCCTGAAGAAGTGGTTCGCGCCCGATCAGAGACGACGCCAGATCGCCCCCGCGCCCCAGCCCATCGCCAGCGACAGCAACACCGCCGACAGCCCGTAGAGCACCGAGCTGTTCTGAGCCGCCGCGGCCACGAAGCGTTCGAACCCCGATTTACGGATGTTGATTTCGCGCACCGCCGCCGCCAGCACCCGCCCGTCGCGGATCAGGAAGGTTTCCGCGGTGAAGCGCCCGACGGGTACGCGCGCGGGGATGCCGATGCGCGCGCGATAGAGCACGTCGTCGGTGATCTCGACCGCGCTTGGCGCCTCATAATACAGGCCAGCGCGCCGGCGCAGGTCGACGAGCCCCGCGGTGAAACGCGCCTGTTCCTCGGTGCTGGTGGCACCGATCGGGGACAATTGCAGGCTGTCGAGGCCGAGTTCGTAGATGGCCCGGGTGCGATCGTCGACCAGCTCGCGGATCGGCCGGGACGATGCGATGGCGTAGAAGGAGGGGGCCGATCGCCAGCGCACCTGGTCGGCGTTGACCCAGATGCCGGCGACCTTCTCCTTTTCGCGCATCCGCACCGACTGGGCCGGTCCCTTGACCACCACCACGATGTCGGCGGGGGTGTCGCCACTCGGCACGCGCCCGCCGGGGTAGAGGATCGCGCCGAACAGCAGGAGCTCCGCGCCGGTGAAGCTGTAGATGATCTCGATGTCGCGCTGCGACACGTCGGGGACGAGCACCGGCTTGGTCGTCGCCATCAGCATCGGTGCCAGCAGCGCGGCGGCGAGGGCGGGGCGGAGGCGCATCAGGCGAGCTCGACCGTGAAGATCTCGTCCGGGCGCCAGGCGAGACCGAGCAGCATCCGGGTTGCGACGGCGAGCACCATCAGCGCCAGCGCGAGCCGGAGATATTCGGGCTTCACACGCTGCGCGAACCGCACGCCGATCTGCGCGCCGCTCACCGATCCGATCAGCAACAGCCCGGCCAGCACGATGTCGACCGCCCGGGTGGTCAGGGCGTGCACCATCGTCGCCGCCGCGGTGACGAACAGGATCTGGAACAGCGACGTGCCGACGACCACGCGGGTCGCCATGCCGAGCAGATACAGCATGGCCGGCACCAGGAAAAAGCCGCCGCCGACGCCCAGCAGCATCGTCAGCACGCCGGTCAGCAACCCCAGGATCAGCGGTGCGAGCGGCGAGATGTACAGGCCGGATCGATAGAAGCGCCAGCGCATCGGCAGGGCGGCGACGATCGGGTGATGCCGCCGCCGGCGTGCGGGCACCGGCGCGCCCGTCCGGCTCGCGCGAATGCTGACGATCGCCTCGCGAAGCATCAGCCCGCCGATCGATCCCAGCATCAGGACATAGAGGATGGCGATGACCGTATCGATCTGCCCCGACGATTGCAGCAGCCGGAACAGTCCCGCCCCCAGCAGCGATCCGACGACGCCGCCTACGACCAGGACAGAGCCCATAGTCAGGTCGACGCCGTCGCGGCGCAGATGCGCGAAGACCCCCGACACGCTTGCCCCCGTCACCTGCGATGCCGCCGACGCGGCGGCGACCGTCGGGGGGATGCCATAGAAAATGAGCAGCGGCGTGGTCAGAAAGCCGCCGCCGACCCCGAACATGCCCGACAGGAACCCGACGCCGCCGCCCAGCAGGATGATGACCAGCGCGTTGACCGACAGGTTGGCGATCGGGAGGTAAAGGTCCATGGGCGGGACGGCATTCCGGTTGGTGGCGTGGGCGGCGTGCGCTCGCCATAGCGCGCGCGCGGATCGGGTGCCACCGTCGGAAGTGACGTCAGAAATCGGTGCCGATCGATAGCGCCGGCCCCGAATCGGGCCGGGCGCTGCCGGCCACGCGCTCGCGCCAGTCGATCGCGACGCGGAACCGCTGGCCGGCGATCGGCAATGTCGCACTGAGCGCCGGGCCGACATCGACGCGATGGGCGTCGCGTTGCGCGCTCGCCCACAGCCCGGCACCGACCTCGAATCGCGTCCCGCGCGCGCTGGCCACCGGCCGAGCGACGCGGGCGCCGCCCTCGACATAGGGTTCGAGCCGCGCGCGTGCGACCGCGCCCGCCTGGCCAAAGCCTTCCAGGTCGAAGCCCAGGCCGATGTCGGTCGGGCCGACGCCTGCCACGGCGCCGACGCCGGGGCCGCCGCCGATGCTGTTGTCCAGGGGGATGCGCTGCTCCGCCACCAGCCGGATCGGACTGGCCTGGGGCTGCCATTCGAGCGCGAGCATCGCCTCACGCCCGCGCGACGCGAGCGGGATCGCTGCGCCCGCGGCGGCGCTCAACCCTTCGTCGTCGAGCCGGTAACGGACGCGCCCGCCGGCCTGCGCCCCGCCCAGTTGGCCGGCACCCGCGGCGGCCGGCACGCCGTTGCTCCGTGCGAACAGCCATGCGCTGCCCGACCAGCGCGGATCGCCGGCCGCGGGCGCGCGCAGTCGCGGCGCATCGGCGAAATAGCGGTCGACCAGCTGGGTGCTGCTCGCCACATGGACCGCCGCCAGCATCGCCAGCTGGACGCGTTCCGCCCTGACCGCGCGGCCGGGCTCGCGCACGTCGATCAGCCGCGTGCCGATCGCTGCACGATGATGGCCGGGGTGTTCCGACGCGTGCGGCGTCGAACCGGCCGCGCGCAGGCGGGCCATTGCCGCCGCCAGCGCAGGTGTCATGCGCACACCGCCGCCCTCCATCGGGAGCGGTGCGGGCAGCGCGACCGCCGACCGGCCCGCCCCTGCCATCGGGTGCGCCATCGGCCCGACCACGCGCGCGCCCGGCGCATCCTGGTCGAACCAGACAAAGGCCGCGCGCGACATCGCCCACAGGCTGAGCAGGATCGCGGCAAAGCGCAGCGGCCGTCCGACGTCGCCAGACATCATGCGGTCAGCCGAGCCGTTTCGGGAAAGCGGTGCGCGGTCTTGTCCCAGGTCAGCGCCCCGCCGCGCAGCAGCGCGACATAGCTGAACAGCGCGCGTCGGGTCGCGAGCAGCGCGATGATGTTGGCGACGATGGCGCGCGGCAGCGACCATAGCGCCTCCGTCGCGCCATAGGCATGACCGACGAAGCAGGCGCGCAACGCCAGACGCCATGCCAGCAGCACCGCGTTCGCCGCGAGCAGGCTCGACACGACGGGGCCGACGGGCGCGATCGGCCGATCGACCAATGCATGCCCCAGCACCCCGAGCGCCCAGCCGATCAGCCCCAGATAGGCCGCCGCCAGCACCAGCATCGCGACCAGCCCACGACGGTCGCGCATGCGCATCCAGTGGTCGCCCAGCGCCGCCGGTCGCGCCCAGCCGGTGCGGTCCCAGCCGACAAGTGCGATGCCGGTCATCCACCGCGCCTTTTGCCGGACGGCGGCATCGAGCGACCCCGGGAAGAAGGCGCGTACGGCGACCAGGTCGGACGCGCCCCTCGCGTTCGTGGTGCGGATGCGCGCGAAGCGCGCCGTGCCGCCCAGCCGGGCAACCGTCAGGCCAAGTTCGTAATCCTCGGTCAGGCTGCCGGCATCGAAGGGCTCGCCGTTCCGCAACGCGGCGATCCGCGCCAGCATGTCGGTACGGATCGCGCAGCCGACCCCGGCGAACGGCAACGCCGCGCCCAGCGACTGACGCACCGGCAGATGCTTGCTATGGGCGATGGCGAATTCGTCGCAATAATGGCCCGAAACCAGCCGCGATCCCTTGTCGACCAGCGGCAGTACCGGCAACTGCACCGCATCATAGCGCCGGGTCAGCGCGTCGAACACGCGAAGCTCGTTGCGATGCACGACGTCCTCCGCATCGTGCAGGACGACCGCGTGGACGTGCCGGGATCGACGGGTGTCGGCCTGCAGCGCGTGCCACAGCGTGTTCAGGCATGCCGCCTTGGTCGTCGGGCCGGGCGTGTCGCCGATCACCAGCCTGACGCGGGCGTCGCGGTCGGCGATCGCACGAACCGCGTCGATCGTTGCCGTATCGTTGGGATAGGTGCCGACATAGATGTCGAAATCGGGATGATCGAACCGGGCGAGCGCGGTCTGCAGCATTGCGCCGATGACCGCCGCCTCGTCCCAGGCGGGCACGAACACCGCCAGACGATGTTCGGGCCCGGGCAAACGTTCAAGGCGCTCGCCGTTCCCGCGCCGGCGATGGCGCAGCGCCTGCCATCCGAACACCAGGTCGACCGCCACGTCGTCGATCCCGCCGACCAGGAAACCGATCGCCGCGAACAACATCAATTCATGATTGAATATGTCGAGCGCGTTCAGCGCGACGTCGCCCCACGCCAACGCAAGTCCCCCTCTGGTTCCCCGGCGAGGGATTACGCGTTTTGCGCAATCAATTCAAAGCGGAATTGTGGCGCCTGGTCGCAGGCGCGCGCGTTTTCCGGCGGCCGGTGGAACCGAAGGGGTTTGCCAGCGTTGCGGCGACTGGTCCCGTTGACACGGGCACTGGTGCCGTACGCACCGGCCGCGCCGCAGCGTATCCGCGGCGCGGCCCACCTTCTCGAATTTTACTTTCGCGCTCAGGCGGAGCGGGTTTGCCGCCCCGCCTGCACGGCCCGGTTACCAGTAGAAGCCGGGAAGGGTGCGCAGCACATAGCCGCGGCGCGTGTCGACCAGCAGCACGTCGTCATAGTGCCGCACCCAGCGATTGTAACGGCCCGGGGGCGGGAGCCGGTAACGGCCGGGATTGCTGATGAAATACCGGTCGCCATAATAGCGCGGCGCGATCCGCGCCCCGGTGCGGAAACGCTGGTAGGCGAACGGTGCCCGCCAGTTGCCGCGCGCATAGACTGTGCGGTTGCGGCCGCGATAATCGCGCCAGTCATTGTCGCCCCAGCGCCGTTCGCGCACGCTTTCGTTCAGGTCGCGGCGGGCTTCACGCACGTCGCGGCGCTCGCGCCGGACGTCGCGCGGCGACCCGAAGCGTTCGGCGCGCCGCAATTCGCGCTGCTCTTCGCGCAGGTCGCGCGCGTCGCGACGGATTTCACCGCGCGACTGGGCGGCCGCCGGCGCGACGACCGTCGGGACCGCCAGCGCGGTGACCAGCGCGGTCAGGATCAGTTTACGCATCTTCTACCTCCATGTTCGCGGGACTCGTTCCCGATGGAGGGAGTTATGCCGAGGGCACGCTGAACGGGTGTCGAACGCGTTGGTCAGGAACGCGAAAGGCGCGCGGCGGGTGCGCCGCGTCAGTTCGGCCCGCCGGGCCCGCCGCCGCCGGGGCCAGCGCCCGGCGCGCCGACCGTGCCGATATTGCCGAACAGGTCCTGGAAAAAGCCGCGCCGCCGGCCCAGCGTCGGGGTCGAATCGTCGCTCGGCTGGATCGATGCGACCAGTTCCGCGCCGGTCTTGTCGACCGAGGTGACGTTGCCCGCCTGGTCGAAGGTCAGCTTGAGCGTCGTCTGGGTTTCGGGGCGCGGGCGGTTGAACGCCAGGTTGCGGCTGTCCCGTGCAATATAGTACCAGACGTTGTCCGAAAACTGCCCGGAAAAGCTCGGCGTGCCGAGCGTCTTGAGCACCGAATCCTTGTTGTCGACGCCCGGCTGGACCGAATTGACCAGGTCGGCATCGACGATATAGCCCTGATGGCTGCGCAGCCGGGTGCAGCCGCCCGCCGCCGCGGCAAGGCCGATCAGAGCGATCGAGGCGATCAGGCGTTTGGGAAGCGGTGACATTCGAAACTCTCCAGGGAACGCCGACACACGGCTGACGGGCGTGAAGCCGCATTGCATCATCGGCCACGCCAATCAATATGCGTCCCGGCGTGGCCAGACAAGGCGACGCGGGATTCAAGGGAGTTGACGCGCGATGGGCCTATTCGACCGGTGGCTGGGCAAGCCCCGCGACGTGCCGGCGCTGACGCTTTATCGCGCGGTGGTCGAACGTGCCCGCCAGCCGCACTGGTATCTCGACGGCGGCGTGCCCGACACTGTCGATGGCCGGTTCGACATGATCGCCGCGGTCCTGTCGATGCTGCTGCTTCGGCTGGAGCACGAGCCTGCAGGTGCGGCTCCGGCTGCGCATCTCGCGGAACGATTCATCGACGACATGGACGGCCAGCTGCGCCAGATCGGCTTTGGCGACATCGTCGTCGGCAAGCAGGTCGGCCGGATGATGGGGATGCTCGGCGGCCGGCTGGGCGCCTATCGCGACGGGCTGGCGGCCGGCCCGGACGGGCTCGACGCGCCGCTTCGCCGCAATCTCTATCGCGGCGAAACGCCGGGCGCGGCACAGGTCGCCCATGTCCGCGACCAGCTCGTCGCATTGCGTGCGCGGCTGGACGACGTGACCGTGGAAACGCTGCTGGCGGGCAGGCTGCCATGACCGCCGCGCCCGAATTCAGCCGCCCGGTGCGGCTCGATCAGGTCGGTGCGGGCGAAAGCACGCTGGCGATTTCAGCCGAGCCCGCCGAGCGCGCGGCGCTGGCGCGGCGGTTCGATCTGATCGCGATCGACCGGCTGGAGGCACAGTTCCGCCTGCGCCGCGACGCCATCGGCATCCTGGCGAGCGGCAGCGTTACCGGCGACGTCGTCCAGGCGTGCGTCGCCACCGGCGCGCCGGTGTCGGACACGATCGATGAGCCGTTCCTGATCCGCTTCCTGCCCGAAACCGAAGCCGGCGACGCCGACGAGATCGAGCTGAGCGACGACGATTGCGACACGGTTTTCTATGCGGGCGGCGCGATCGATCTGGGCGAGGCGGCGGCCGAGACGCTGGCGCTCGCGCTCGACCCCTATCCGCGCGTGCCCGACGCGGATGCCCAGTTGCGCGCGGCGGGCGTGCTGCGCGAGGAAGAGGCCGGCCCCTTCGGTCCGCTTGCGGGGCTGCGCGACAAGTTGGCCGGAAGGCGCGGCGATTAGCGCGCCTGTCGATTGCCGATGCCGCACGCCAGCATCTCCGCGATCTGGTCGGCGATGAGGTCCGGCGCCTCGGTGTCGCTCCAGACGCCGTAGCGCAGCCCCAGAAAGACGTTCATGCCCATCAGCGCCCAGGCGTGCACCTCCGACACGTCGGCGCGCACTTCGCCGCGTTCCGCTGCGGCGCGCAGCCGGGCGTGGATGCGGTCGGCGGTGTTCGCATAATGCAGCCGAAAGCTTTCGGGATCGACGAATTCGGCCTCGTCGATGATGCGATAGATCTCTTTGTGCGCGCGCACGAAACGGATGAATTCATGCAGGCCCGCCCGCTCGGCTGAAATCTGGTCGGGCGCGCCGCGGATCGCGGGGGCGACATGGTCGCGCACCTGGTCCGACATGTCGCGCACCAGCGCCCGGAACACATCGTCCTTTGAATCGAAATAGGTGTAGAAGCTGCCGAGCGCCACGCCCGCGCGGCGCGTGATCGCGCTGATTGACCCTTCGTGAAAACCCTTCTCGCCGAACTCGGCGGCGGCGGCGTCCAGGATGGCGCGCAACGTCCGCTGGCCACGCGCGGTTCGCGGCGCCTTGCCCGCGCTCGCGGGGGATGACGGGATCGCCGGCGCGCGTTCGGTCGCCGACGCGTTCGCATCGGCACCGGCCCGCATCGTCGCGCGCCGCCTTGCCGGTCGTTCAGTCGCCAAACCGCATCATCCCTGTCGCCTTTCACTGCAAAGTTGAAAACCGGTTCACCTTTCATTATAGCCGCCGACATGCGCTTACAAGCCGGGCCAACCGGCGCATCCGTCAGGGAAGGGGATCAGACATGAAAAGCCGCATCGCGTCATTATCATTCGCGCTTTCGCTGGGCACCGCGCTCGCCGCGGCGCTCGCGGCGCCGGCCCAGGCGCAGGAAGCCTCGGCCGATACGGCTCAGGCCGACGAAACCGCTGCCGGCGACATCATCGTCACCGCACGGCGACGTGAGGAAACGCTGCTCGACGTGCCGATCGCGATCACCGCGTTCAGCGGCGATCAGTTGGCCGCTGCCGGCGCGATCGACGTGACCGACCTTGCTCAGGTGACGCCCAACGTGACGCTGGAAGTCTCGCGCGGGACCAACTCGACGCTCAGCGCCTTCATTCGCGGCGTCGGCCAGCAGGACCCGGTCGCCGGGTTCGAAGCCGGCGTCGGCATCTACCTCGACGATGTCTATCTCAACCGCCCCCAGGCGGCGGTGCTCGACATCTATGACGTCGAACGGATCGAGATCCTGCGCGGGCCGCAGGGGACGCTTTATGGCCGCAACACGATCGGCGGCGCGGTCAAATATGTGACCCGCCGGCTGGGCGACGATCCCGAGCTGCGCGTGCGTGCCACTTATGGCACCTATGACCAGGCCGATGGCGTGATCTCCGCCAGCGCGCCGATCGGCGACGGCACGTTCAAGATCGGTGGCGCGTTCGCGCGCCTGTCGCGCGGCGGTTTCGGCGACAATCTCACCACCGGTGACGAGAATTACAACAAGGATATCTGGGCAGGCCGCGCGACGCTGCAGTTCGAGCCGAGCGACGCGCTGTTCGTCCGCCTGTCGGGGGATTACACCCGTGACGACAGCAATCCGCGCGGCGGCCATCGCCTGATCCCCGGCATCGCGACCGGTGCCCCGGTGCTGGCCGACGTGTTCGACAGCCGTGGCGGCCTGCGCGATCCCGAACAGAAGGTCGAAGCCTATGGCGGTTCGCTGTTCGTCGAGGCGAGGCCGACCGAATGGCTGACCTTCCGCTCGATCACCGGCTGGCGTCAGGACGAAAGCGGCACGCCGATCGACTTCGACGCGCTGCCCGCCGTCCAGGTCGACGTGCCCGCCATCTATGAGAACGAACAGTTCAGCCAGGAAGTGCAGTTCCTGGTCGATACCGGCCGCTTCAACGGCTTGATCGGGCTCTATTATCTCGATGCCAGCGCGCGCACCGTGTTCGACGTTCGCCTGCCCGGCGGCGTCACTGCGCTGACCTTTGGCGATGTCGAGACCGACACGACGGCGATCTTCGGCGATTTCACCTATGATCTGACCGACCAGTTCAGCCTGTCGGTCGGGGGGCGTTATACCTGGGACACCCGCCAATCGACGATCCTGCGCCAGACCTTCCTGGGCGGCGGATCGCCCTTCTTCAACGGCGCGGGCACGTTGTTCGCCACCACGTCGAATTTCCGCGGCAGCGCCGATTTCGGCGAGTTCACGCCGCGCGCGTCGATCCAGTTCCAGCCCAACGACAACCACAATTTCTACGCCAGCTATTCGCGCGGCTTCAAGGGCGGCGGCTTCGACCCGCGCGGCCAGTCGACCGCGTGCCGCACGCCGACCGGCGGGGCGTGCAACGCCGCGCAGGTGTTCGATTTCCTGTCGTTCGATCCCGAAACCGTGGACACCTATGAAATCGGCTGGAAGGGCGCGGTGTTCGACCGCCGCCTGACCTTCGCGCTGGCGGCGTTCCGCACC
Source organism: Sphingomonas sp. CCH15-F11 (assembly GCF_001557005.1). Taxonomy (NCBI): domain Bacteria; kingdom Pseudomonadati; phylum Pseudomonadota; class Alphaproteobacteria; order Sphingomonadales; family Sphingomonadaceae; genus Sphingomonas; species Sphingomonas sp. CCH15-F11. Next base: position 44,275 of record NZ_LSKG01000160.1, read on the forward strand.
GACTATACCGATGTCCAGGTGCCCGGATCGATCGGCACCGTCGTCAACGGGCAACAGACCTTCATCGGCGTCACCACCAATGCCGGCGGCGCGCGGATCGACGGCATCGAGGGCGAGTTCAATCTGGTCGCGGCGCGCGACTTCGCCGCTGGCGGCGACCGGCTGACGCTGTCGGGCAATTTCGGCTATCTCGACGCGCGCTACACCCAGTTCATCGACGGTCGCGGGATCGACGTGGCGGATCGCCGTTCGTTCCAGAATACCCCCGATTGGACCGCCAGCGGCACGATCGCCTATTCGGTCCCGGTCGGTGACGGGTCAGTCGATTTTGGCACCACCGTCGCCTATCGCGGCGACAGCCAGCAGTTCGAGCTGCGCACGCCGCTGCTCGATCAGCCGGCCTATGCGCTGTGGGATGTCAACATCGCCTGGAACATCAATGATCGCTACACGGTCAGCGTCCATGGCCGCAATCTGACCGATAAGCAGTATATCGTGTCGGGCTATAACTTCCTGCTTCAGAACCCGGACACCGGCGAATTCGTGCGCAATGCGACGACCGGCAATCTGGTGCCGACGCTGGGCACCGAAGGGGTGCTCACCGCCTATTACGGCAACCCGCGTCAGGTGTTCGCCACCTTCTCCGCCCGTTTTTGAACGATCGGCGCGTGTCCTGGGCCGGATGTCCGTTTGACGGGCGTCCGGCCCATGCCCCATGACGGGACGCGATAAGCAACTGGAGAGGCACAGGTGGAGCAATTGGCCAGCGCGCGGACGGCGAGTCCGGGCTATCGCCGGCTGGTGCTGGCGATGCTGCTGCTCGTCTACACCTTCAACTTTCTCGACCGCCAGATCCTCGGCATACTTGCCCAGCCGATCAAGGCGGACCTGGGGCTGAGCGACACCCAACTGGGGGCGCTGGGCGGCATTGCCTTTGCGCTCCTCTATTCCACGCTCGCAATTCCGCTGGCGCTGGTCGCCGATCGCACCAGTCGCAGCTGGGTCATCACTATTTCGCTGACCGTGTGGAGCGGCTTCACCGCCTTGTGCGGGCTGGCCACAGGTTTTTGGCAGCTCTTCCTGTTCCGGCTGGGCGTCGGGGTCGGGGAGGCGGGCGGCGTTGCGCCCTCCTATGCAATGATCGCCGATTATTTCCCGCCCGCCGAACGCGCCCGCGCGCTGGCGATCTATTCGCTGGGCATCCCGATCGGGCTGGCCGGGGGTGCGCTGCTCGGCGGCTATATCGCCGCGATGGTCGAATGGCGCACGGCCTTCATCGTCGTCGGCTTGCTCGGCGTCGCCATCGCGCCCGTCTTTCGCCTGTTGGTCAAGGAGCCGCCGCGCGGCATGGCCGATGGCGGCACCGCGCCGCAACTCGCCGCCGCGCCGGTCGGCCAGGTGTTCGGCATCCTGGCGCGCAAGCCCAGCTTCTGGCTGATGGCGTTCGCCGCGTCGTTCAGCTCGATCTGCGGCTATGGCCTGGCATTCTGGACGCCGTCGATCCTGATTCGCAGCTTCGGCTTCGACTTGCTGGGCGTCTCGCAATTCTTCGGCACGGTGTTGCTGGTCGGCGGCACGGCGGGGGTGTTCCTGGGCGGCTGGCTCGCCGATCGGCTGGGGCCGGCGGATCGCGGTGCCTATGCGCGGCTGCCCGCCATCGCCTGGGTCATCACCATCCCCTTCTTTGCCGCCGCGTTGCTGTCGCCTTCGCCGGTGTTGGCCTGGTTCCTGTTCCTGATCCCCAACGGGCTCAACATCCTGTGGCTGGGGCCGGTCAACACTGCGATGCAGAACCTGGTGCCCGCGCACATGCGCGCGACGGCCAGTGCCAGCTTCTTGTTCATCAACAATCTGATCGGGCTGGGGCTAGGCTCGTGGATCCTGGGCGCGATGTCGGACGCGATGACCGCACGATTCGGGGATGAAGCGCTGCGTTATGCTGCGGTCGGCGCGCTCGGCTTCTATGCGGTGGCGGCGACGTTGATGTTCCTGGCGGTCCGCCCGCTCCGGCGCGACTGGATCGCGTGAGGGGTGGATCGCGAAACATCGCGCCAGTTGTAACGGAAATCTCTCGTCACCCCGGCCCTGTGCCGGGGTCCACCAAGCAGCTTGGTGCCTCACAAGCCGATTGAGCGCCCTGCCAAGCCGGTAGCAACGCAGCACCTTACCACCACCGACCAACGTCTGTTGCGCGGTGGACCCCGGCACAAGGCCGGGGTGACGATCAATGTGTGTCGAGGTTCATCGATCCGGTTAAGCGGGCAGGCCGTAATAAGCTGACGTCGAAACCTACCGTTCCCGCGTCGCCGCGAACCTGACCTTGGGATAGCGATCCGCGATATAGCCCACTTCCCACGCGGACTTGGCCAGGAATACCGGATTGTCGTCGCGGTCCTTGGCCATCGCGCCGCGGTTGAGGTCGGTGAACGCCTTCAGCTCCGCCGGGTCTTCCGCCGAAATCCAGCGCGCGGTCTCGTAAGGTGCCATTTCAAGCCCCGCCGCCACCTTGTATTCGGCATCCAGCCGGCTCAGCAGCACTTCGAGCTGCAGCTGACCGACCACGCCGATGATCCAGTTCGACCCGATTTCGGGATAGAAGACCTGCGTCACGCCTTCTTCCGCCATGTCGTCCAGCGCCTTGCGCAGCTGCTTGGTCTTGGTCGGGTCCTTGAGCGCGACGCGGCGCAGGATTTCGGGCGCGAAATTGGGCAGGCCGGTGAAGCGCACATCCGCCCGCTCGCTCAGCGTATCGCCGACCCGCAGCGTGCCGTGGTTGGGAATGCCGATGATGTCGCCGGGATACGCTTCGTCGGCCAGTTCGCGTTCGCGCGCGAAGAACAGGATCGGCGAATGGATCGCGATCGGCTTGCCATGCCCGGTCGGCGTCAGCTTCATGCCGCGGCGGAAGGTGCCCGAGCACAGCCGCATGAAGGCGATGCGGTCGCGGTGATTGGGGTCCATGTTCGCCTGGACCTTGAAGACGAAGCCGGTCACGTCCTCGCGCGCGGGATCGACCGGCGCGGGTTCGGCCGGCTGCGGGCGCGGCGGCGGCGCGTGGCGGGCGATCGCGTCGATCAGCGAATCGACCCCGAACTCCTTGAGCGCCGATCCGAAATAAACCGGCGTCAGATCGCCGTGGCGATAGGCCGCCGCATCAAAGCTCGCATAGCCGCCCATCGCCAGCTCGGCCTCCTCGCGCAGCCGCGCCACGCCCTCGGGCGACAGCGCGGCGTCGAGCCCGGGATCGTCCAGGCCCGTGAAGCGCGCGACCTTGCCCTGATATTCACGGCTGCCGCCCTCGGGCTGGAGCAGGCGATTGTCGACCAGGTCGTAAATCCCCTCGAACTGCCCGCCCATGCCGGCGGGCCAGGTCATCGGGCACACGTCGAGCGCCAGCATGTCGGCGACTTCGTCGAGCAGCTCGAACGGGTCGCGGCCCTCGCGGTCGACCTTGTTGACGAAGGTGATGATCGGGACGGAACGCAGCCGGCATACTTCGAACAGCTTGCGCGTCTGCGGCTCGATCCCCTTGGCGGCGTCGATCACCATGACGGCGGAATCGACCGCGGTCAGCGTGCGATAGGTGTCCTCGCTGAAATCCTCGTGCCCCGGCGTGTCGAGCAGGTTGAAGGTGATGCCGTCGCGCTCAAAGGTCATCACGCTGGAGGTGACGGAAATGCCGCGCTGCTGCTCGATCTTCATCCAGTCCGACCGCGCGCGCCGCGCCGCGCCGCGCGCCTTGACCTCGCCCGCCAGATGGATCGCGCCGCCGAACAGCAGCAGCTTTTCGGTCAGCGTGGTCTTGCCGGCGTCGGGGTGGGAAATGATCGCGAAGGTGCGGCGTTCAAACGGTTGTGCCATCGCGCGCCCCTAGCCGGGCGGGTGGGTGGTGTCGAGCGGCCCATCGCTGAATTGCTCCGTCACCCCGGCGCAAGGCCGGGGTGACGATTATCCCGCAGTTACCCGTGAGTCGATGTCACCCCTCCAGCGTCACCTGGATCGCAAATTCCCGCGTCTCCCCCGGTGCGAACCGCAGGATGCCCGGCTTGTCCCAGATGTCGCCGGCGAACCCTTGCGGGTCGGCGATGCCGTGCCAGGGTTCGATGCAGATGAAGCGCGCGCCGGGCTTGGTCCAGATGCCCAGCATCGGCAGTTCGGCGAAATCGACCCGCAACTGCGGTCCCCCGCTCGCCGCACCGTAGCGGACCGACCGGCTGGCAAGCGCGCGCCAGATCAGCGCGTCATGCTCGAACAGTTCGTCGCGCAGCGTCAGCACGCGGTCCTCGACCGGCGTCGCGCGGACGACCGGGCCGATCACGCCGCTCTCGTCCAGGATTTGGGCGAGCGGCCCCGGCTCGTCCTGGTCGAACAGGATGCGATGCTCGGCCCGCGGCGCGCCATAGGGCAGCGGCCAGGCAAAGGCGGGGTGGAAGCCCAGGCTCGCGGGCATGTCGCGATCGTCGCGGTTGGTGACGCGCACCGTCGTGGCCAACGTCGCGCCGTCGATCGCATGCTTGACCTCAAGTCCGAACGCAAAGGGATAGCTCGCCCGCGTCTCGGCATCGTCGGTCAGGCGCAGGACGACGCGGGCCGCCGCCTGCTCGACCACCGCAAAGGTCCGCCGGCGCACAATGCCGTGCTTCGGCATCGACCAGCTTTGCCCGTCCATCCGCCACTGATCGCCGTTCAGCGCGCCGACGATCGGAAACAGGATCGGCGCTCGCCCGCGCCAGAACGCCGGATCGGCGTCGGTCATCAGCTCGCGACCCTCGGCATCGCGCAGCGACCACAGCTCCGCGCCCGCCGGGTTGATCGTCGCCGCCAGGGCGTCAGTCGCAATCTCGATCATCACAGGCTCCGTCATCCGCGCAGATGCGCATCGAGTTTGGCGGCGGCAGCAACCACCTTGTCGGCCACTGCCTTCAGCTCGGCATCGGTGAAGCTCTTTTCGCCCGGCTGCAGCGTGACTTCGAGCGCCAGGCTCTTGCGCCCGTCCTCGATGCCCGCGCCGGTGAACAGGTCGAACACGCGCGCGTCGGTGATCGCCGCCTTGTCCGCGCCGCGCACCGCGCGCACCAGCGCGTCGGCGGCAAGGTCGGCGGGGGCCAGGAAGGCGAAGTCGCGCGTCACCGCGTGCAGCGCGGGCGGGGCGTAGGGCGCGCGCATGAATCCACTGGCGCGCTTGGCCGGCAGCGAGTCGAGAAACAGCTCGACCACTGCAACGTCGCCCGACAAGTCGAACGCCTTGGCGATCGAGGGATGGACCATCCCGAAGCTGGCGAGCACCGTCTTCGGCCCCAGCCGCAGCGTCGCCGACTGGCCGGGATGATAGGCGGGGCCTGCCTCGTCCATGACCTGCAAATTGCCGACCGGCGCGCCGGCGGCTTCCAGCAGCGCCAGCGCCTCACCCTTGGCGTCGAACGCATCGAACGGCTGCGCCTTGCCGCGCTGCCAGTTGCGCGGCGTGCGCTCGCCGGCCAGCACGACGGTCAGCGTCGGCCGCTCGTCGGGTGTGCCGTCGGCGGTGGCCAGATAGCGGCGGCCCAGCTCGAACAATCGCACGCTGGCCGCGCCGCGCTTCAGGTTGCGCGCGGCCGCCGACAACAGCCCGGGCAGCAGCGAGGGGCGCATGACCTTCATGTCCTCGCTGATCGGATTGGCGAGCGTCCACGCCCCGCCGCCGAACAGCTCGGCCTGCGCGGGCGGAATGAAGCTCCAGTTGATCGCTTCGTTGAGGCCCCTTGCAGCCGCGGTGCGGCGCAGGCGGCGCTCGAGCTTCTGTTCGGGCGTCGCGGTCGGCCGCGCTACGCCAGGCGTGCGTTCGAGCGGAGTCGAGGGGACATGGTCGATGCCGGCGATGCGTACCACTTCCTCGACCAGGTCGGCCACGCCGTCGATGTCGCGCCGCCAGTTCGGCGGCGTCACCCGCCAGTCGGGCCCGACGTCAAAGCCAAGCCCGGTCAGGATCTCGCGCTGGCGATCTGGCGCGACGTCCAGCCCGCCCAGCGTCAGCACGCGCGCGGGATCATAGGCGATCACCGGCATCGCGACCGGCGGCTGTCCGGCGCGGGTCACGCCGCTGGCGGTGCCGCCGCACAGGTCGAGCACCAGCCGCGTCGCGATCGCCAGGCCATCCTCCAGGAACGCGGGGTCGACTCCGCGCTCGAACCGGCTGCGCGCATCGCTGGTCAGCAACAATTTCTGCCCGGTTCGCGCGATATGTTCGGGGGTGAAATAGGCGCATTCGATCAGCACGTCGGTGGTCGTCTCCGCCACGCCCGAATGTTCGCCGCCCATGATGCCGCCAATGTCGTGCACGGCGCTGTCGTCGGCGATCACCGTCATGCCCGCATCCAGCGTGTAGGTACGGCCATTGAGCGCCACCACCTGCTCGCCCGCTTGTGCAGCCCGCGCGACCAGCGCGCCGGTGAGCGTCGCGCGGTCATAGACGTGGAGCGGCCGGCCCAGGTCGAACATGATATAATTGGTGATGTCGACCAGCGCGCTGATCGGCTTCTGCCCGATCGCCTTCAACCGGCGCTGCATCCATTCGGGCGACGCGCCGTTGGTGACCCCGCTCACCGCCTGCGCGAAAAAGGCCGGGCAGCCTGTCGGATCGTCGGTGCGGACGTCTGGCCCGGGGCCGGTGCCCGCCACCGGATCTACCGCCAGCGGTTTCAGCGTGCCGAGGCCAGCGGCGGCGAGGTCACGGGCGATGCCGCGCACGCCCATGCAATCCTGGCGGTTGGGGGTAATCGACAGGTCGATGACCGGATCGTTCAGCCCGGCATAGTCGGGGAAAGCGGTGCCGACCGGCGCATCGGCGGGCAGCTCGATGATGCCGTCATGCTCCTCGCCCAGCTCCAGCTCGCGGGTCGAGCACATCATGCCGCTCGATTCGACCCCGCGGATCGCCGCGACCTTGAGCGTGATACCGCTGCCCGGCACATGGGCGCCCGGGGGACCGAACACGCCGACCAGCCCCGCACGCGCATTGGGGGCGCCGCATACGACCTGGACGGGACCGTCGCCGGCGTCCACCGTCAGCACCTGCAGCTTGTCCGCTTGGGGATGGCGATCGGCGGTCAGCACGCGCGCCACGCGGAACGCGGCCAGCGTCTCGCCCGGATTGTCGACGCCCTCGACCTCCAGCCCGATCCGGGTCAGCGCGACCAGGATCGTGTCGAGATCGGCCTCGGTATCGAGATGCGCGCGCAGCCAGCTGAGCGTGAACTTCATGCAAACTTACCTTCAAGGATCCCGTTCGTGTCGAGCGGAGTCGAGACACGTTGGCGCGGGGCAATACGGTTCTCGACTTCGCTCGAATCGAACGAGGGAAGAGATGATTGGGCGGCCATTCGCATCACGCCCCCACGCCGCCGCTCAGCGTCGGCACGTCGAACGCCGAAAAGCCGTAATGCTTCAGCCAGCGCAGGTCGCCGTCGAAAAAGGCGCGCAGGTCGTCCATGCCGTATTTCAGCATCGCCAGCCGGTCGACACCGGTGCCGAAGGCGAAGCCCTGCCACTCGTCCGGGTCCAGCCCGCATGCGGCGATGACCTTGGGGTGGACCATGCCGCTGCCCAGCACCTCCATCCAGCCGCCATCGGCCGCGTCGCCGCTGCCGCCGATCACCCGCTTGCCGTTGACGAGCGTGTAGCCGACATCGACTTCGGCCGAGGGTTCGGTGAACGGGAAATAGCTGGGGCGCAGGCGCAGCACGATGTCGTCGCGCTCGAAAAATGCCTTCAGGAACGTCTCCAGCGTCCATTTCAGGTGGCCGAGCGTGATGCCGCGATCGATCACCAGCCCCTCGATCTGGTGGAACATCGGCGTGTGCGTCGCGTCGCTGTCGCTGCGATAGACGCGGCCGGGCGCGATGATGCGGATCGGCGGGGTCTGCGACATCATGGTGCGGATCTGGACGGGCGACGTGTGCGTGCGAAGCAGGAAGCGGCTACGTCCGCTTCCCCCCTGCTTCGCGCCGGCCGGCGACGCGCCACGCGTGTCGTCCGACGGCGGGCTTTGCCCGTCGTCATCCCCCGGTTGCTCGCAGTAGAACGTATCATGCATCGCCCGCGCCGGATGCGTTTCCGGAATGTTGAGCGCGGTGAAATTGTGCCAGTCGTCCTCGATCTCCGGCCCGGTCGCCACCGCGAAGCCCAGGTCGGCAAAGATTTCGGCAAGTTCGTCCATGACCTGGCTCACCGGATGCACCGATCCTGGGGCCAGGCGGTCGGCGGGCAACGTCATGTCGATGCGCTCGCTCGCCAGCCGGGCATCGAGCGCGGCCTGTTCGAGCGTCGCTTTGCGCGCGGCCAGTGCCTCGCTCACCGCCTCGCGCAGCGCATGGATGCGCGGCCCTTCGACCTGGCGCTGCTCGGGGCTCATCGCGCCCAGCGTCTTGAGCAGCCCGGTCACCGCCCCCGCCTTGCCCAGCGCGTGAACGCGGATCGCTTCAAGCGCATCCAGCCCCGCCGCCGCGTCGATCGATGCAAGCAGGTCGGTGCGAAGGTGGTCGAGATCGGTGGTCATCAAGCGTTCCTGTTCAGGATTGCGCCGCGTCTAGCCGCGCAGGGCCGATACGAAAAGAGGCGCGGATGGCATCCCATCCGCGCCCCGATTTCCGGTCGCACCAGGCCGTGTCAGGCGGCCTGGGGCAGTGCCGCCTTCGCCTGTGCGACGATGGCGCTAAACGCTTCACCTTCGTGCATCGCGATGTCGGCCAGCACCTTGCGGTCGAGTTCGATGCCGGCGAGCTTCAGCCCGTGCATGAACTGCGAATAGGTCAAGCCCTCGGCGCGAACGCCGGCGTTGATGCGCTGGATCCACAGGCCGCGAAAGGCCCGCTTCTTCACCTTGCGGTCGCGATAGGCGTACTGGCCGGCCTTTTCGACGGCCTGGCGCGCGATGCGGATCGTGTTCTTGCGACGGCCATAATAGCCCTTCGCCTGATCCAGAATCCGCTTGTGCTTCGCCTTGGTGGTCGTGCCGCGCTTTACTCGTGCCATGGTTCAGCCCTCCCTCAACGCAAGCCGTACGGTGCCCACTGGCGCACATGCGCCGTGTCGGCATCGGCGAGCACGGAAGTGCCGCGGTTCTGGCGGATATATTTCGCATTGTGCGAGATGAGCCGGTGGCGCTTGCCGGCGACGCCGTGCTTCACCTTGCCGGTGGCGGTGAATTTGAAGCGCTTCTTTACACCGCTCTTGGTCTTCAGCTTGGGCATTTTCGTCTCCTTGTTCGGACGATCTCGAACAGCCATGGCAGCCCACACTGGCCAGGCGGTTCCCTCAATTGATCGCGGAAGCGCACGCCGATAGCCAAGCGGGGTCGCAAATGCAACCGATTCCCCGCGGCGTCAGCGTTCGCTGTCCAGGAACGCCATCTGCTGTGCCGGGTATCGGTCGCCCGCCGCCGATCCGCGCGGGATCGCCGCCTCGATCCGCCCGAGCTGATCGGGGGTCAGCGCCAGTCGGTCGGCGTTCAGCGATTCGGCCAGCCGATCCGGCGTGCGCGCGCCGACCAGCGCCACGATATCCTCGCCCTGCGCCAGCACCCAGGCGATCGCCGACTGCGCCGGCGTTGCGCCCAGTTCCGCCGCGACGGCCGCCAGCGCATCGGCCAGAGCCAGATTGTGCGCCAGTTGCTCGCCCTGGAAACGCGGGCTGACGCCGCGGAAATCGCCGGCAAGGCTGCGGTCCGCCCGCCAGCCGCCGCTCAGCAGCCCGCGCGCCAGCACGCCATAGGCGGTGACGCCGATGCCCAGCTCGCGCGCTTTCGGCAGGATCGCCTCTTCGATCCCGCGCGACATCAGCGAATACTCGATCTGCAGGTCGCTGATCGGGCGTTCGGCGGCGGCGCGCGCCAGCGTCTCGGCACCCATTTCGCTCAGGCCGATATGGCGGACATAGCCCTTGTCGACCATCTCGCCGATCGCACCCACCGTCTCGGCGATCGGCACGTCGGGGTCGAGCCGTGAGGGGCGATAAATGTCGATATAGTCGGTGCCGAGCCGCTGGAGCGAATAAGCGAGCATCGTCTTGGCCGCCCGCGGGCTGGCGTCATAGCCGAGCCAGTTGCCGTCGGGGCCGCGCAGCGCGCCGAACTTGACGCTCAATTGATAACGGTCGCGCGGCACGCCCCTCAGCGCCTCGGCAATCAACAGCTCGTTGTGCCCCATGCCGTAAAAGTCGCCGGTATCGATCAGCGTCACGCCGCGTTCGATCGCGGCATGTAGCGTCGCGATGCTCGCGGCGCGGTCCGCCTCGCCATACATGCCCGACATGCCCATCGCGCCCAGCGAAATTCCGGTTACGTCGGGGCCTTGGGTGCCAAGTTTGCGCAGTTCCATCGTCAGTCTCCTTCGGGGCGATGCGCGCAAGATGGCGGCTGGCATGACCGTCGATAAGACGGCACAATCCGCACGGGCTGTACGGCAGGATGCACAATGGACGATCTCGACATCGCCGATCTGGCGGCGTTCGCACTGGTGAGCGAGCAGCGCAGCTTTCGCGGCGCGGCGGCGCTGCGCGGCGTCTCCGCCTCGACGATGAGCGCGGCGGTACGACGGCTGGAAGCGCGGCTGGGCGTGCGCCTGCTCACCCGCACCACGCGCAGCGTCGCCCCGACCGAGGCCGGGGCCGAGCTGCTGGCCGGGCTGAAGCCGGCGCTGGCGGAGGTCGCGCGGGTGATCGACGGGGTCAACCGCCATCGCGACACGCCGCGCGGATTGCTTCGCCTCAACGTGCCCGGCGTCGTCGCCGACCTGATCCTGCCATCGCTGCTCACGCGCTTCCTCGCCCGCTATCCCGACATCCGGGTCGAGGTGATCGCCGACGACAATTTCGTCGATGTGATGGGCAGCGGCTTCGACGCGGGCGTGCGCTATGACGAGCGGCTGGAGCGGGACATGATCGCGGTGCCGATCGGGCCGCGAACCGATCGCTATATGGTTGCGGGGTCGCCCGACTATCTGGCGCGCCACGGCGTGCCGCTGCATCCGTCCGATCTCGTCCGGCATCAGGCGGTGCGCTATCGCTTCGCCAGCGGCCGCCTGTCCGAATGGGAATTCGAGCGTGACGGCCAGCTGCTCAAGGTCGAACCGGTGACGCGTTTCGTCGGATCGCGCACGCCGTTGCTCGTCGCAGCGGCGGAGGCGGGGCTGGGGCTGATCGGCACCTTTGAGGGTTATCTCCAGCCCTCGGTCGATGCCGGGCGGCTGGTGCCGGTGCTGGAGGACTGGTCGACGCCGTTTCCGGGGCCGTTTCTTTATTTCGCCGAGCGCCGGCTGATGCCGACGCCGCTCAGGGCATTTGTCGACTTTCTGCGCCGCGAGGCGGCGGGGGCATAAGAGAAGGGCCGGGGATTGCGCCCCGGCCCTTCCTGTTTGGTCCTGGATGGCCGGCATGGCCTTCGCCATGCCGTGGGTCGGAGCGGGTGGCGAGGCCACCCGTCCGCCGTCCGGCCTGACGCAGTTGGGGCTGGACGCAGCCAGCCCCGCGTCAGGCTCAGAAATCCATGCCGCCCATGCCGCCCGGCATCGCCGGCGCCGCCGACTTGTCGTCGGGCAGCTCGGCCACGGTCGCTTCCGTGGTGATGAGCAGGCCCGCGACCGACGCCGCGTTCTGCAGAGCGGTGCGAACCACCTTGGTCGGGTCGATCACGCCGGCCGCCACCAGGTTTTCATAGGTGTCGGTCGCCGCGTTGAAGCCGAACGAGGTGTCGTTCTGGTCGAGCAGCTTGCCCGAGACCACCGCGCCGTCATGGCCGGCGTTCGAGGCGATCTGACGCACCAGCGCGGTCAGCGACTTGCGAACGATGTCGATGCCGCGGGTCTGGTCTTCATTCTCGCCCTTCAGGCCTTCCAGCGCCTTGGTGGCATAGAGCAGCGCGGTACCGCCGCCGGGGACGATGCCTTCCTCGACCGCTGCGCGGGTTGCGTGCAGCGCGTCGTCGACGCGGTCCTTGCGCTCCTTCACCTCGACTTCGGTCGCACCGCCGACCTTGATGACGGCGACGCCGCCGGCCAGCTTCGCCAGCCGCTCCTGCAGCTTCTCGCGGTCATAGTCGCTGGTGGTGACTTCGATCTGCTGGCGGATCGCTTCGGTGCGGCCCTTGATCGCGTCCGCATCACCCGCGCCATCGACGATGGTGGTGTTGTCCTTGTCGATGGTCACGCGCTTGGCGGTGCCGAGCATGCCGAGCGTCACGTTCTCGAGCTTGATGCCCAGGTCTTCGCTGACGACTTCGCCCTTGGTCAGGACGGCGATGTCTTCCAGCATCGCCTTGCGACGATCGCCGAAGCCCGGCGCCTTGACCGCCGCGACCTTCAGGCCACCGCGCAGCTTGTTGACGACCAGGGTCGCCAGCGCCTCGCCTTCGATGTCCTCGGCGATGATCAGCAGCGGACGGCCCGACTGCACCACTGCTTCGAGGATCGGCAGCATCGCCTGCAGCGACGACAGCTTCTTCTCATGGATCAGGATGTACGGATCGGTGAGTTCGACCGCCATCTTTTCCGGGTTGGTGATGAAATAGGGCGACAGGTAGCCGCGGTCGAACTGCATGCCTTCGACGACGTCGAGCTCGAACTCGAGGCCCTTGGCTTCCTCGACGGTGATGACGCCTTCCTTGCCGACCTTTTCCATGGCTTCGGCAATCTTCTCGCCGACTTCACGGTCGCCATTGGCCGAGATGATGCCGACCTGGGCGATCTCGTTCGAGCCGGAAACGGCCTTCGAACGCGACTTCACGTCTTCGACGACCTTGGTGACGGCGATGTCGATGCCGCGCTTCAGGTCCATCGGGTTCATGCCGGCGGCGACCGACTTCATGCCTTCGCGCACGATCGCCTGGGCGAGCACGGTCGCGGTGGTGGTGCCGTCACCGGCGATGTCGTTGGTCTTCGACGCCACTTCGCGCACCATCTGCGCGCCCATATTCTCGAACTTGTCCTTGAGTTCGATTTCCTTGGCGACGGTCACGCCGTCCTTGGTGATGCGGGGCGCACCGAACGACTTGTCGATCACGACGTTGCGGCCCTTCGGACCCAGCGTGACCTTGACCGCGTCGGCCAGGATGTCGACGCCCTTCAGAATGCGCTCACGCGCATCGCGCGAGAATTTTACGTCCTTGGCTGCCATGATGGCTACTCCTCAAAAAATCAAAGTTGCGGAAGTTGCGGGGTATGGCCCGGGTTTTCGGCTCAGCCGACGATGCCCAGGATGTCGCTTTCCTTCATGATCAGCAGGTCTTCGCCATTGACCTTGACCTCGGTGCCGGACCACTTGCCGAACAGGATGCGGTCGCCGGCCTTGACGTCGAGCGGGGTCACCTTGCCCTCTTCCGACTTGGCGCCCGAACCGGCGGCGACGACTTCGCCTTCCTGCGGCTTTTCCTTGGCGGTGTCGGGAATGATGATCCCGCCGGCGGTCTTCTCTTCCGCTTCGACGCGGCGGACGAGCACGCGATCGTGCAACGGACGAAAGTTCATGCGAACATTCCTTTCTGAATGTGAAATGCGGGTTTAGCACTCACCACCGGCGAGTGCTAACGAACGGGCATATGTGATCGCCCGCGTGAGTCGTCAAGCCGCGCCGATGGCTATTTCGTCGGTCGGCGCGGCAAGGTTACCCGGCAGCAGGCCGAGCCGTGCGCGTGCGCGCCAACGCCAGATCAACAATAGCGCGACCGCCAGCAGACCCACTGCGAGACCCGTCCAGACGCCGACCCCTTCCCAGCCCAGGCCAAAACCCAGCAGGATCGCGGTGCCGAACCCGGCGATCCAGTAGCCCGACGCCGCGATCAGCATCGGCACCCGCGTGTCCTGGAGCCCGCGCAGCACCCCGGCGGCGACCGCCTGTGCGCCATCGGCGAGCTGGAACATCGCCGCGATCGCCAGATACTGGACCGCCAGCGCGATGACGGTCGCGTTCGCGCGATCGCCGGTGTCGATGTAGATGCCGATGATCCACATCGGCGCCAGCCACATCGTGACGGCGGTCAGCGCCATGAAACCGATGCCGAGCGCATAGGCGGCCAGTCCCGCGCGGGCGATCCAGCGCGCATCGCCCGCGCCATAGCCCATGCCCACCCGGATCGTCGCCGCCTGGGCGACGCCGAACGGCACCTGGAAAGCGAAGGCGGCGATGTTGAGCGCGATGGCGTGGGCTGCGACCTCCGCCACGCCGAACAGCCCCATCAGGAAGGCCGCGCCGCCGAACAGCGCGCCTTCGAACGTCATCGTCAGCGCGATCGGCAGGCCCAGTCTGACGAGTTCCGCCAGTCGCGACCATTCGCTGCGCCACCACCGCCCGAACAGGCGATAGCGCCGCAATCGGGGATCGGCCGTCAGGATGACGGCATAAGCGAGCATCATCGCGATCGTGGTGATCACGCTGGCGAGCGCCGATCCCTCCAGTCCGAGCGCCGGAAAACCGAGATTGCCGAAGACGAGCGTCCAGTTCGCGAACAGGCTGATCGCCAGGCCGAGCATCGCGACGACCATCACCCAGCCCTGGCGCCCCAGCGCCGACGCGGTGATCCGCATCACGCCCGCCGCGGTCGACGGGATGAGCGCGACGAGCAGAATGTCCAGGAACGCGCCCGAACGCCGCGCCACCGCCGGGTCCTGCCCCAGCGCGAGCAGGATGGATTCGCCAAACAGCATCAGCGCGATCATCGGCAGCGCAGCGAGCACCGTCAGCCACAATCCCATCCGGAAGCTGCGCCGCACCTCGCGCACCGCATGGCGGCGCGCGCCGAGTTCGGCGGCGATGATCGGCGCGACCGCGCTGGTCAGTCCGGCAAGTGCAAACGCGATCGTGCCATAGAAATAGACGCCGAGCGTCGCGGCGGCGAATTCAACGGTGCCCAATCGCGCGACGAAGATCACATCGACCGCATAGACCGCCACCTGAAGCAGATTGGCCGCGACCAGCGGCGAGGCGAGCCGCAGCAGCGCGGCGAATTCGGCGCGCTGGCTGGCCGGCGGTGCCCCGGTCGGCAAGGTGAGGCTGGCGGCGTGCATGGCCGGCGCGGCGTGACCGAAAGGCGCGCCAAAAGCAACCGATCGCATCAGACACCCCAACGGGCGTATTGCCCCCATATCACACAAGCCGCTATCAGGGGCGGCGAGCACGCGGTTGGGCGGCGCAGGAGATCGAAGACGTGAAATTGGTTCGGGGCGCCTGGAAACTGCTGGTCGGGATCAAGGACGGGCTTGTCCTGTTGTTCATGCTCCTGTTTTTCGGGCTGCTGTTCGCGGCATTGTCGGCCCGCCCCAACCCCGCGGCAATCACCGACGGCGCGCTGGTGATGGACTTGAGCGGTACCGTCGTCGAACAGCCCGACGAGGTCGATCCCTTTGCCGCGCTGGGCGGCGGCGAAGTGCTGACCCAGCACCGGCTGCGCGATCTGGTCCGCGCACTCGACAAGGCGAAGGACGATGGCCGGGTCAAGGCGGTCGTCCTCGACCTCGATCGTTTTCTCGGCGGTTATCCCGCCACGGTCGGCACGCTGGGCGAGGCGATCGGCCGGGTGCGCGCCAGCGGCAAGCCCGTGCTCGCCTTTGCGACCGCCTATTCGGACTCCAGCTATGCGCTCGCCGCGCATGCCAGCGAAATCTGGGTCGATCCATTCGGCGGCGCGCTGTTTGCCGGGCCGGGCGGGTCGCGCCTCTATTACAAGGGGCTGCTCGACCGGCTGGGCGTCAACGCCCATGTCTACCGCGTCGGCACCTACAAGTCAGCCGTCGAGCCCTACGTGCTGAACGAAGCGTCGCCGGCGGCGAAGCAAGCCGATACCGCGCTGTACGGCGCGCTGTTCGGCCAATGGGTCGAGATGGTGAAGAAGGCCCGGCCGAAGGCCGACCTGGCGCGCTATGTCGCGCAGCCCGACACTGCCGTGCTCGCTGCCAACGGCGATATCGCCAAGGCCAATCTGGCCGCCGGGATCGTCGACAAGCTCGGCGACCGGCTGGCGTTCGGCAAGCGCGTCGCGGCGATTGCGGGCGCATCGACGAAGAAGGGCGCGCTGCCCGGCAGCTATCGCGAGATCCGGCTGAAGAACTGGATCGCCGCCAATCCGGCGCCGACCACGGGCGATGCGATCGGCGTCATCACCATTGCCGGCGAAATCGTTGGGGGCGAGAGCGGGCAGGGCACGGCCGGCGGCGACACCGTCAGCCAGCTGCTGCTCAAAGGGCTCGCCGAAAAGAAGCTCAAGGCATTGGTCGTGCGCGTCGATTCGCCCGGCGGATCGGTGCTCGCGTCCGAACAGATGCGCCAGGCGATCCTGGAGGCCAAGCGCCGCGGCCTGCCGGTCGTCGTGTCGATGGGCGGGCTGGCGGCGAGCGGCGGCTATTGGGTGTCGACGCCCGGCGACGTGATCTTTGCCGAACCCAACACGATCACCGGATCGATCGGGATTTTCGGCGTGCTGCCGACCTTTGAAGGGACGCTCGCCAAGATCGGCGTCAATGCCGATGGCGTGCAGACGACGCCGCTCACCGGCCAGCCCGACGTGCTCGACGGGACCAACGCGACGATCGATCGCATCCTGCAATCCTCGATCGAGCAGGGCTATCGCCGGTTCGTCGGCTTGGTCGCGCAGTCGCGCAAGCTGCCGGTCGAGCGGGTCGATGAAATCGGCCAGGGCCGGGTATGGGATGGCGGCACCGCACGCCAGTTGAAGCTGGTCGACCGCTTCGGCGGCATCGACGATGCGATCGCCGAGGCCGCCCGCCGCGCCAAGCTGGACCCGGCCAAGGTCCACGCGCTCTATCTGGAAAAGGAACCCGGCTGGGAGGCGCAGTTCGCCGAACTGCTCGCGCGCGACGACGACGAGAAGACCGACGAGACCGAAACCGACCTGATGTCGCGGCTGGCCGCTGAACGCCGCGCGGTGTTCGCGCGCGCGCTCGGCGACATGCGCGGCCTGCTCAACGCGCGCGGCGCGGTGCAGGCGCGCTGCCTGGAATGCGCAGCGCTGGCGCCTGCGGTTCCGCGTGCCGAGGACCGGGCCCTGGCGCGCATGATCATCGAAAAGGGCCTGTAATGCTCGACATTCGCGTCGCGACGCCCGCCGATGCCGCGGCGATCGCGGGCATCTACGCCCCGTTCGTGCTGGGCGGACATGTGTCGTTCGAAACCCAGCCGCCCGATGCCGACACGATGCGCCAGCGCATGACGGTGAGCGAGGGCTTCTATCCGTGGCTGGTCGTGACCCATGGCGACGGCGCGGAAAGCAATGTCGTCGGCTATGCCTTTGCCTGCCGGTTCCGCGACCGTCCGGCCTATCGCTACATCGTCGAGACGTCGATCTACGTGCTCGGCGACCATCAGAAGCGCGGGGCGGGCCGCATCCTGTTCGAGGCGCTGATCGACACGTTGCGGGCGCAGGGCTTTACCCAGGCGGTGGCGGTGCTCTCGCTGCCCAATGATTCGGCGATCACGCTGCACGAATCGGTCGGCTATCGCCGCGCGGGCGTGATCCGCGAGATCGGCTTCAAGCTGGGCCAGTGGATCGATGTCGGCTTTTGGCAGCGCGAACTGAACGACGCGACGATCCCACCGGTCGAGCCACGGCCGTTTCGCGAGGTCGGGCTGGTCCGCGCCTGATCGACTGGCGTAGGAGAGACGCCGTGCCTCGCGCCCGTCTTATGAGTCACCGCCTGTGTACCGCCGCTGCATGTGTCGGTGCCTTCGGCATCGCCAGCCCGGCCCTGGCGGACGACGACGGCCAGCTGTGGACCACGGTGCTGGCTCAGGGGCCGGTGCGCGGCGACCTGTTTCTGTGGCTGGAGGCTCAGGGGCGGCTGACCGATGATTTTGGCGGCGGCAGCCAGATCATCGTGCGCCCCGGCATCGGCGCTCGGATCGCGCCCGATGCCCATGCGATCGCCGGCTATGCCTATATCCGCACCGATCCCGAGGGCGGACGTGTGAGCAACGAGCACCGGTTGTGGCAGCAGATCCAGTTCGCGGCGTTGCGCGGCGCGGACGGATCGGTGCGGCTGTTGTCGCGCAGCCGGCTGGAACAGCGGATGCGGGAAGGCGCGGATCGCACGGGATGGCGGTTTCGCCAGCTAATCCGCGGCCAGATCCCGCTGGCAGCCGGCCGTCCGACCTTTGCGGTCGTGCAGACGGAGGGCTTCGTCAATCTGAACGCGACCGATTGGGGCGTGCGCGACGGCATCGACCAGCTGCGCGGCTTTGCCGGCGTCAACTTCCCGCTGTCGCCGCGCCTGCGGCTTGAGCCGGGCTATCTCGTCCAGCACGTGTTCCGGTCCGGGCGCGACCGGACCAACCATGTCATCAGCGCGACGTTGCTCGTTCGGCTCTGATCAGCGCTTGCCGCGATAGGCGGGCAGGCGCAGGCGATAGCGGATCGCCGCACCGCGCAGGGCGAACCCCGCCAGCGCGGCGACCGGTGCGGCCAGCGCCCCCGGCGCGCCGAGCGCGCTCAGCCCGACGAACAACGCGGACGCAAGCGCGGCGGCGGTCACATAGAGCTCGGGGCGCATCAGGATCGACGGCTGGCCGGCCAGCACGTCGCGGATGATCCCGCCGACGCATGCAGTGATGACCCCCATCAGCATTGCGGGAACCGGCGGTACCCCCATGCCCAGCGATTTCGCTGCGCCGAAGACCGCATAGGCGGCAAGGCCAAAGGCATCGAGCCAGTCGAGCACCTGGCCCGCCCACCAGCGTTCGGGCGTCACCCAGATGAGCAGCGCGACGCCCAGGCAGATCGCGGCAATCGCCGGATCCTGCACCCAGAACACCGGCGCACCGATCAACAGGTCGCGCACCGTGCCGCCGCCGACCCCGGTGACGAGGGCAAAGAAGCTGGCGGTGACCAGTGTCTGCCCCTGGCGCGCGGCGGCCAGCGCGCCGGTGGCGGCGAACATCGCGATCCCAAAGGCGTCGAGCCAAGGCAGGAAGGGCGCGATGGGCAGCTCGGTCGGGGTCATCGCCAGGGCTCTAGCCCGTTTCGCGCAACGCCGAAACGGACGTGCATCGCGTCAACCGTCGATTTACCGGGCGGGCGTATCCGCAACGCATGGCCGCTGACGGGGACTTCCGGTTTCGTCGCAACGGGCGATCGCCGTTGGCGGGCATCGCGCTCGTCGCATCGCTGGGCGCGATCGCACTGACCGCGACGACCCGCGCGCCCTGGTTCCTTTATTTGCCGATGGTGGCCGCCGCGGCCGAGGCGCTGCGCATGCTGATCGTCAACCCGGTGACGGGGATCGACATCGACGCGGCCGGGCTGGCCCTGATCGACCGCCGAAGCCGGCAGACGATCCGGCTGGCGACAATCGACCATGTGGCGTTGACCCGCTGGACCGACGGCGTCGACGTCACGCTGGTGCTGCGCGATGCGCGCCGGATCGCGGTGTCGAGCCGCCTGCTGCCCGAAAGCGCGGTGCTGCGCCGCGAGCTCGAACGCCGCGGCGTGCCGGTCAGGGCGGACTGATCGGGCGCGGCGCCGCGCGCCGCCGCCGGAACATCAGCGCCGTGCCGAGCAGCGATCCGGCCAACCCCAGCGCGGCAAAACCGATCAGCAGCGGATGGCTCGAATTTTCGCGCCCCTGCAGGTCCATGATGTGCAGGCCCCACATCAGGTCGAACCAGCGCCACTGCGCGCTGCGGACCGCCAGCACCTCGCCGCTGTCCGCGTCGACATAGACATGGATGCCGTCGGCGAAGCGCACCCGCCATGCCGGCCGGGCGCGGCGAAGTTCGAGCGGCGCATCGCTGGCGGCAAAGCGCGTCACGTCCCGGACCAGCGCGGGTGCGCGCAGCGCCGCGATCGCGATCGCGCGCGCGTCGTCGCCAGCGACCCGTTGCAGGACTGTGCCGGTGCGCGGATCGACGGTGCGGAGCCGCCCGTCGGCAAAGCGCATGATCCAGACCGGCCGCCGATCGGCGCGCATGACTAGGTCGACCCGGGACACGTCGCCGCCATTCATCCGCGGCGCGATCGGGCGCAGATCGGCGGGAAGCGCGGGCGGACCGCGGCGCAGATGCGCGCCGCGGACCTCGTCGATCGTTCGCGCGACCATGAACAGTCCGGTCGCGGTCCACAGGATCAGCGGAACGCCCGTCAGCCAGCCGAGCCGGACCAGCGCGCGAGTTGCCGCATGCTCGACCCCCCCCGGCCCGTCCGCCGAGATCAGATGTGGATCGGCTTGCCCGTCACCGCCATCGCCGCTTCCTTCAGCGCCTCCGGATGGGTCGGGTGGGCGTGACACGTGAGCGCGATGTCCTCGGCGGTCGCGCCGAATTCCATCGCCTGGGTCGCCTGGGCGATCATCGTGCCGGCAACGCTGGTGATGATCCACACGCCCAGCACCTTGTCGGTGGCGGCGTCGGCGATCACCTTCACGAACCCGTCGGGCTCGTGATTGGTCTTGGCGCGGCTGTTGCCCGCCATCGGGAACTTGCCGACCTTGACCTCGCCGCGCTCCTTCGCCGCTTCCTCGGTCAGGCCGACGCCTGCGATTTCGGGCATGGTATAGACGACCGAGGGAATGAGGTCGTGGTTCACGATGCCGTGCAGCCCGGCGATGTTCTCGGCGACCGCGATCCCCTCATCCTCCGCCTTGTGCGCGAGCATCGGGCCGGGCACGACATCGCCGATCGCCCAGATGCCGTCGACGGCGGTCTTGAAATGGTGATCGACCTCGACCTGGCCGCGCGCGTTGACGCTCAGCCCGGCCTTGTCGAGCGCCAGGCCATCCGTGTTCGGACGCCGGCCGATCGACACGAGGACATTGTCGGCGGTCAGCGTTTCCGCCGCACCTCCGGCAGCGGGCTCGACGGTCACGGTCGCCTTGCCGTCGTTCACCTCGACCCCGGTCACCTTGGTGCCGGTCTTGAACTCGATGCCCTGTTTCTTGAACAGCTTGAGCGATTCCTTGCGGACGTCGCCGTCGAAGCCGGGCAGGATCTGGTCGAGATATTCGACGACCGTCACCCTGGCACCCAGCCGTTTCCACACGCTGCCCAGCTCGAGCCCGATCACGCCGCCGCCGATGACGACCAGATGTTCGGGCACCTTGGGCAATTCGAGCGCGCCGGTCGAATCGACCACGGCCTGCTGGTCGACGGTGACGCCGGGCAGCGGGGTGACGCTGGACCCGGTGGCGATGACGATGTGCTTCGCCGTTACCGTCTGGTCGGCCACCTTCACCGTGTGCGCATCCTCGAATGCGGCGCGACCCTTGAGCCAGGTGACCTTGTTCTTCTTGAACAGAAATTCGATGCCGCCGGTCAGGCCCTTGACCGCCTCCAGCCGCTGCGCATGCATCGCGTCGAGATCGAGGCTGACCTTGTCGAACTTCACCCCCAGCTTGGCGAGCTTGCCGCCCGCCGCTTCCTCGAACAGTTCGGAGGCGTGCAGCAGCGCCTTCGACGGAATGCAGCCGACATTGAGGCAGGTGCCGCCCAGCGTCTCCCGCGATTCCGCGCACGCGGTCCTGAGGCCCAGCTGCGCCGCCCGGATCGCCGCGACATAACCGCCGGGGCCTGAGCCGATTACCAGGACGTCATAGTCATACTCAGCCATTTTCAGCTCCATTCGTCGCCCGGAACATAGGGACGGCGCGGGACGATTACAGGTCGATCAGCAGACGGGTCGGATCCTCGATCGCGTTCTTCAGCGCGACCAGGAACGTCACGGCTTCGCGGCCGTCGATCAGGCGATGGTCATAGCTGAGCGCGAGATACATCATCGGGCGCACCACCACCTGGCCGTCGCGGACGACCGGGCGGTCCTCGATCCGGTGGAGGCCCAGCACGGCGCTCTGCGGCGGGTTGATGATCGGGGTCGACATCAGCGATCCGAACACCCCGCCATTGGAGATGGTAAAGGTGCCGCCCTTCATCTCCTCCATCTTGAGCGTACCGTCCTTGGCGCGCTTGCCGAAGTCGCCGATCGTGCGCTCGACCTCGGCGACCGACATCCGGTCGGCATTGCGGATCACCGGCACGACCAGGCCCTGCGGCGCACTGACCGCGACCGAGATGTCGGCATAGTCGTGATAGACGATCTCTTCGCCGTCGATCCGTGCGTTGACGGCGGGAATGTCCTTGAGCGCCTGGCACGCCGCCTTCACGAAAAAGCCCATGAAGCCGAGCCGCACGCCGTGTTTCTTCTCGAACAGATCCTTGTAGCGGCTGCGCGCCTCCATGACCGCGGTCATGTCGACATCGTTGAAGGTGGTGAGCAGCGCGGCGGTGTCCTGCGCATCCTTCAGTCGCTTGGCGACGGTCTGGCGCAGCCGCGTCATGCGCACGCGCTCCTCGCGGCGGTCGCCGGCAGCGGCAGCGGCAGCGGCGGGTGCCGGCGCGGGCGACGGGCTGGGCGCGGGGGCGGGTGCGTCCGCCTTGCCCGAAGCGGCGGCAACCACGTCTTCCTTGGTGATGCGGCCGTCCTTGCCGGTGCCCTTCACCGTCGCGGGGTCGACGCCGAATTCGAGCACCGCGCGGCGCACCGACGGTGACAGCGCGGCGGCTTCGACGTCGGGGGCGGGT
>NZ_LSKG01000015.1:0-64623 GCF_001557005.1 Sphingomonas sp. CCH15-F11
GCCACGTCGCGGCGGCTGCCGCCTCTAGCGCGCGATCCGGCGTGACGGCAAGGCGGCTGGCGATCAGTCCGGCGAGCACGTCCCCCGTCCCTGCCGTCGCCAGCCATGGCGTCGCGGCGGCCGCGACGATCACCCGGCCCTTCGGATCGGCGATGACGGTATCGGGCCCCTTGTGCACGACGACCGCACCGCTGGCCCGGGCGGCGGCGAGGGTCGCGTCGATCTTGCTGCCGCGCCACGCCCCGAACAGCGCCGCGAACTCGCCGCCATGGGGCGTCAGGACCGTCGGCGCGACGCGGCGCTTCAACTGGTCGGGACTGCACAGCCCCAGCGCATCGCCATCGAGCACCAGCGGGCGGTCCCCGGCGATCGCGGTCTCGACCAGCGCGCGCGCGGCCTCGCCCCGCCCCAGGCCGGGTCCGATGAGGAGGACGCGCAGCCGGTCGTCGGCCAGCCACGCCGCCAGCGCCCCGCGATCGACCGCGGCGCGGCCGACTACCGCAGCGTCGCGAGCGATGCCGCCGGCCACCACGACATAGCCCGCCCCGCCGCGCGCCGCCGCGCCCGCAGCCAGCGCGGCCGCGCCCGGCATCGCGCCCGCTACGATGCCGACCAGCCCGCAACGATATTTGTGCGCGTCATGGCGTGGCGGTGCGATCACCGGCCGGGCGATGCTGTGCCAGTCGCTGTCGACCGCGATGCCCAGCCCGTCGCGCAGGACATGCCCGCATGCCGCGACGCCGAAGGACAGGAGGTGCGCGGGCTTCAGCGCGCCGAGCGCAAGGGTTGCCGACACCCGCGCCGCGCCCAGGTCGTCGCCGCTGTCGGCGTCGAGCCCCGACGGCAGGTCGATCGCGAGGCTGAAGCGCGCAGCCGGAACCAGCTTGCGCAAAGGATCGCGGATCGCGGGGGGGAGCGGGCGGGTCATCCCGGTGCCGAACACGCCGTCGATCAGCATGGCGCGCGGCTGCGCATCGGCAAGCGCCACGACCGGTCCCGTCCAGCGCGCACGCATCTCCAGCGCAGCGGAAGATCTGGGCAAATCGGCCACTGCCACCATGACGTCATGGCCCCATTCGCTCAGGTGGCGCGCGGCGACATAGGCGTCGCCGCCGTTGTTGCCCGGCCCGGCGAGCACCAGCACCGGCGCGCCGGCCGCGAAGCGTTGGGCCGTCCGTGCCACCGCAAGCCCCGCTTGTTCCATCAGGTCGGTCTGGGCAACGCCCATGGCAAAGGTCGCGGCCTCGGCGGCGCGCATCGCTCCCGCCGTCAGGATGGGTGCCCCGGCGGGGCAGGCCCGGCTCATCGCCCGGCGGCGATCGTCGCCGGCAACTGATAGCGCGCACCGCCGATCGCGACTTCGATCCGGTTGTCGCCGATGATCCGGACCCGCGCGGGTTCGGCGCCGTCGGCGGCGACCACGCCGCGGCCGTCATCGGTCACGCGCAGCCGGTGGAAACCGCCATCGCCACGCGTCACGACCAGGATCGCGCCTTCCGGCCCGTCCCGGCGCTCAAGGGTGCAGCTCGACGTGAAGCGGTCGCTGCCCGGATCGGCGCACGCGATCCGGTCGGCGGGCGCCGGTGCCGCCGCCGCGACGACATTCGATGCTTCGGGCGGCGCCGGGTCGCAGCCCGCCAGCGCCAGCAGCAGCGCGGCAACCGGTCGGCTAGATATCCGCGTAGACATGACGTTCGGCGCTGGCCCCCGGGTGCGTGACCGCGCCCTTATAGGCCGGACCGACCGTCTGCGAATAGCGCCACAGCGCGCCCGCCTGATAGTCGTTGACGCGCGGCCGCCAGGCCTCCCGACGCGCGGCGAGCACCTCCTCCGCAACGTCGAGGTCGATCGTGCCCGCCTCTGCATCGATACGGATGACGTCGCCGTCCTCGATCAGCGCGATCGGCCCGCCCTCCGCCGCCTCCGGGCCGACATGGCCGATGCAGAAGCCACGGGTCGCACCCGAAAAACGGCCGTCGGTGATAAGCGCGACCTTCTCGCCCAGCCCCAGGCCGTAGAGCGCGGCGGTGGTCGACAGCATCTCGCGCATCCCCGGCCCGCCCTTCGGCCCTTCGTAGCGGATGACGATCACGCTGCCCTCGGCGATGTCGCGCGCCTCGACGGCGGCGAAGGCATCCTCCTCGCAATCGAAAACACGCGCGGTCCCGGTGAATTGCAGCCGCTGCATCCCCGCCACCTTGACGATCGCCCCATCGGGCGCGAGCGAGCCGCGCAGGCCGACGACGCCGCCCGTGGCGGTGATCGGCGTCTTCACGTCATAGATGACCTTCTGGTCGGGGTTCCACGTCACCTCGTCGATATTCTCGCCCAGCGTCCGCCCGGTCACGGTCATGCAGCTCCCGTCCAGGAAACCGCCGTCGAGCATCGTCTTCATCAGCATGTAGACGCCGCCGGCCTCGTACATGTCCTTGGCGACATATTTGCCACCGGGTTTTAGGTCAGCGATGTAAGGTGTTGATTTGAATGCATCTGCGACGTCGAACAGATCGAAGTCGATGCCGGCCTCGCTCGCCATGGCGGGCAGGTGCAGCGCCGCATTGGTCGAGCCGCCGGTCGCCGCCACCACGCGCGCGGCGTTGATGAAGGCTTCGCGGGTGCAGATGTCGCGCGGACGCAGGTTGCGCGCGATCAGCGCCATGACCTGTTCGCCGGCGGCGACAGCGATCTCCTCGCGGCTGCGATAGGGGGCGGGAACCATGTTGGAATTGGGTAGCGACAAGCCGATCGCCTCGCCGACGCACGCCATGGTGTTGGCGGTGAACTGGCCACCGCACGCGCCGTGGCCGGGACACGCGACCTTTTCCAGCGCGGTCAGGTCGTGCAGCGGGCACGTACCGGCGGCGTATCGACCCACCGCCTCGAACACATCGACGACGGTCACGTCGCGATCCTCATAGCGTCCGGGCAGGATCGAGCCGCCATAGACGAAGATCGACGGGACGTTCAGGCGAAGCATCGCCATCATCATGCCAGGCAGCGACTTGTCGCACCCGGCAAAGCCGACCAGCGCGTCGTAGCAGTGGCCGCGCATGCTGAGCTCGATCGAATCGGCGATGACCTCGCGGCTGACCAGCGACGATTTCATCCCCTGATGACCCATCGCAATGCCGTCAGTAACGGTGATCGTGTTGAAGCGGCGCGGCATTCCCCCGCCCTGAACCACCCCGGCGCGCGCGGCATCCGCCTGGAAATCCAGGGTCGTGTTGCACGGCGCGCTGTCGTTGCCGGCGCTGGCGATGCCGACAAAGGGCTTGGCGATGTCCGCCTCGGCAATGCCCATCGCATAGTAATAGCTGCGATGCGGTGCGCGCTCGGGCCCGACCGAAACATGACGGCTGGGCAGGCGGGACTTGTCGAATTGATGGCTCATGGCGCACGCCTATGTCGCGGGAGGCGCCTGCGGCGCAAGTCTGTTGCGCACATCATCGAACATTTTGCCGACGATGTCGCGCCAACGCGCGACGCCGGCGGGGTCGGCAAGCTGGTCGTTGCACACCTCGATCGCGACATAGGGGATGCCGTGCGCCTCGCCGTGCCGGTTGAGCGTCGCATTGAGCAGCCGCCCCGAATAGGGCTGGTTGTCGCCGGTCTCGATCCCCTGCGCACGCAGCGACGCAATCGCCGGGGCGGCGGCGCGCGCGTCGCGGTTGTAGAGGATCCCCGCGTCCCAGACCCGGCGTGCGGTGTCGCCATGCGCCAGCCGGCGCGTGAAGCTGTGAATCGACACGATCAGCGCCGGACGATGCGCGGCGATGTGACGCGCGATCGCGCAGTGATAGGGGGCGTGGAAGCGGGCGATGCGGGCCGAGCGGTCGACATCTCGATTACCGGGAATGTCGTGCCCGTCGCTCACCAGCGGGATCAGCGCCGGATGGTCGGGCTGGCGGTGAAGATCGATCACAAGCCGCGACACCGTTCCCAGAAATGCCGGTGCGCCCGATTGCGCCGCCAGTGCGCGCGTCAGCGCCGCCGCGCCGAGATCGACCGCGATGTGCAGGTCGAGCAGCGCCGGATCGATCGCCAGATCGATGTCGTCGGGCACCCTATTCGATGCATGATCGCACAACAGCAGCAGCCGGCGATCGGCGCCGTCGATAAATTCGGTCATCCGCGTCCCTCGCGCGCCGCAAAGGCCGCAAGTCCGGCGGCAAACGCGTCGCTGCCGAAACGCGCCAGAAACGCCGCGCGGTGGCCGGGATCGGCGGGGTGGGCCAGCATCGCCTTCAGCCCGCGCACCGCGTCCGGATCATTGGCGGCAACGGTCATTGCAAAGTGCGCGGCAGACGCCGAAGCATCGTCCGCAACCTGCTCGACCAGGCCGATCCGCTGTGCCTCCACCGCATCGATCGCGTCCCCGGCGAACAACAGGCGGGCGGCATGGCCGGCCCCGACCTGCGCGGCGAGCCGCGTCACATCCTCGACGGGGTAGAGCAGTCCGAGCCGCGCGGGCGGCACGGCGAAACGCGCGCCCGGCCCGGCGATCCGAAGGTCGCAGGCCAGTACGAGCGCGACCGCCGCGCCATGGCATCCCCCGTCGATCACCGCCACGGTCGGGACGGGCAACGCCGCAAGTGCGTCGATCGCCGCCCGCATCGCGTCGAGAAACGCCGGGCGCGCACCGACATCGTCGCGCAGGCGCGCCAAATCGCCGAGATCCGCGCCGGCCGAGAAGATGCCGGGCACCCGCGAGCGCAGCACGACGACGCGGGTATCGTTGGGCGAAATGGCTGCCAATGTGTCGGCGAGTTCGCGCCAGTGCGGGGTGGCGAGCGCGTTGCGCCGGGCTGGACGGTCCAGCCCGATCGACAGGACCGCGTCGTGACGCGTACACCGGATCACCGGCAACAATCCGGTCGGGATGGCGCCGGCCTGCGCCAGGACCATCCCCGGACGTTTCGCTCCCGGCGATCGATCCGTGCGTCACGCCCAACAACTTCCGTGCCAGCCGAGCAAAGCCGCCATTTTCCGGGATCGATTGCCCGGCCGGGTGCCGGAACGGGACGACCGGCTGTCACGTCAGCACCGTTTCGAGACACCACCAGTCCGGGTGCCGGTCGCGCGTAATGGTGGCCGCCGCCGCGCATGCCGCGCGATCGTCGAACAGCGCGAAGCAGGTCGCGCCCGATCCCGACATCCGCGCCATCGCCGCGCCGGGCAACGCCGACAGGTGACCGAGTGCATCAGCGATGACCGGCGCGATCGCACAAGCCGCCGGCTGCAGGTCGTTGCGGCCGGCCTGCGCAATGTCGATCAGCGCGCCTTCGCCGATGCCGCCGCGATCCACACCGTCCCACCCGGCAAACACCCGTGCCGTCGACACCGCGACACCCGGGTTGACCAGCAGCACCGGCCGCCCGGGCAAGCCCGCAATCTCGATCAACTGCTCGCCCCGCCCCGACCCGCGCGCCGCACGGCCAAGGAGGCAGGCCGGGACGTCGGAACCGAGCCGCCCGGCAACCGCGACCAGCCGGGCATCGTCAGGTGCGATTCCCGTCAGTCGGGCAAGCGCGCGCAGCGTCGCGGCGGCATCGGCCGATCCGCCGCCGATGCCGGAAGCAACGGGCAGGCGCTTGACCAGTTCGATCGCAACCGGCGGCGCCGGGGCAATTTCCCGGCGAAACAGGTCGCGCGCCCGCGTCACCAGATTGTCGGCGGCCGGGTCGAGCGCGCTGGCGAACGGCCCGGTGATCGTGAACCGGTCGGCGTCGGCCGGGACGATGCGAAGATCATCGCCGTCGCGCACGAACACGAACAGCGTGTCGAGCTCATGATAGCCGTCGTCGCGCCGGGCGCGCACGTGCAGCGCCAGGTTCAGCTTCGCCGGCGCCGCCTCCACGATCTCCACGGTCAATCGCTCAGCGCGCTGCGATCTTGGGACCGGAGGCGAGCTTCATCGCGATCCGGTCGGCATGTTCGCCGGTCGCGTAGAGCGCCGCCGCGCGCCAGGCATAGCGCGCCTCATAGCGCCGCCCCACCCGCCAATAGGCATCGCCCAGATGCTCCTGGATCGTCGGGTCGGCCGGTTCGCCACGCGCCGCGCGTTCGATCAGCGGCAGCGCGCGTGTCGCAAAGCCATTCTGGAAATAGGCCCAGCCGAGCGAGTCGGTGATCGCTGCATCATTGGGCTGCAAGGCGCTGGCGCGTTCGAGCAGCGCGAGCGCCTCGGTCAGGTTTTCGCCCCGCTCCGCCTGTGCATAGCCGAGATAATTGAGCGCGGTCGCCTCGTTGGGCGCCAGCTCGACCGCTTTCTTCAGGAACGGCAGCGCCTCCGCCCAGCGCCCCGCGCGTTCGAGCGCGCCGCCGCGCTGCAGCTGCGTCACCCATGCCGGCCCCGCCCCGCCGCGTGTCATCACCAGCGCATAGGCATCCGCGGCCTCGGCAAAGCGTTCGGCGTCGAACAGCAGGTCGGCGTAGGTCCGCGCATCATTGGCCGACGCATCCGGTGCCGTCGCCAGTCGCTGGGCCAGCGCGAGGCTTTCGGCGCCTCGTCCGGCGCGCTGCAGCACGAAGATCTCCGCGACCCGGGCAGGATGCGCAAACAGGCTTTTCGGCCCGATTTCGGCGATCGTCGCCAGCGCGCCCGCCTCCGCACCCTCGCGCGCCAGGCCGTCGACGAGGATCAGGCGCGCGCGGTCGTCGGTAGGGTCGAGACGCAGGGCCGAGCGCGCGAGAGCGATCGCCAGCGCCTGGGTCCCGTCGCTGGTCAGGTCGCTGCCCAGCCGGACGAACAGCCGCGAAGCCCCGAAGCGGCTGTCGGCGCGCACCCCGCGCAGCGCCTGCGCCGCGCGGCTGAGCACCGGGTCGTCACCCACGAGCAGCGCACGACCCAGATTGCCCTGGCGCTGGCCGGCGAGCAGCATGGCGGCGTTCAGGCGCAGGTCCAGGCTCGACTGGTCGCCGGCCAGCAGGACGCGCAGCGCGGCGACACCCCCGGCGACGTCACCCGACCCGATCTGCATCAGCGCCCGGCTCTCGCTCGCGTAGCGGCGGGTCAACGCATTGTCGCTGCCGGCCTCCAGCATCGCCAGCGCGGCCGCCGGATCGCTGTCGAAGGTCAGCCAGGCCAGCAGCACCGGCGTCATGAATTCGAGCGGAGAGCCATCGAGCTGAGCGGCAGCCTCGGCGGCACGCACGCGGTTGCCGGTGGCGAGCGCGTCGGCGAACGCCAGCACCGCCGCATCGGCTGGCGCGACCTGCGATCGCTCGAGCACCGCGGCGGCACTGAGCGCGAGCGGGATGTCGCCGGCCGCCAGCGCTTCGCGATAGGCACGGATCGCGATCAATTCGTCCTCCGGCCGGGCCGCCAGCGCCTCGGCATAGCCCGCCGCCGCCGCACCCACGTGCCCGTCGGTCGCCGCCAGCCGCGCGCGGGCATAGGCGGACAATGTCCGGATATTGTCGGCATGCGCGGGCAGCGCGCCGAACCCCGCGAGCGCGAGGATCAGCCCAAGTCCGGCCGGGCGAACGCGATTACATATTGGGATAGTTCGGCCCTCCCCCGCCCTCCGGCACGACCCAGTTGATGTTCTGGGTCGGGTCCTTGATGTCGCACGTCTTGCAGTGGACGCAATTCTGCGCGTTGATCACGAATTTCGGCTCGCCCGCGTCCTCGCCCACCACTTCATAGACGCCCGCCGGACAGTAACGCTGCGCCGGCTCGTCATAGAGCGGCAGGTTGTGGCGGATCGGTATGTCCGGGTCCTTGAGCGTCAGGTGAACGGGCTGGTCCTCTTCATGGTTGGTGTTCGACACGAACACTGAGGACAGACGATCGAAGGTCAGCACCCCGTCGGGCTTGGGATAGTCGATCTTCTTCGCCAGATCCTTGCGCCACAGACTCTCGTGGTCGGGATGGTGGTGCATCGTGAACGGCATCTTCAGCCCCAGGCTCTCCGCCCACATGTTGACGCCCGCAAGGCCCGTGCCGATCGTGTCGCCATATTTCTTGACCAGCGGGACGACGTTGCGGACCTGGAACAGCTCCTTGTACACCCAGCTCGCCTCATAAGCCTCGCTGTACGCGGTCAGCTCGTCGCCGCGCCGGTCGGCGGCGACCGCGGCAAAGGCAGCCTCGGCGGCCATCATACCCGTCTTCATCGCGGTGTGCGTGCCCTTGATCCGCGGCACGTTCACGAATCCCGCCGAACAGCCGATCAGCGCGCCGCCGGGGAAGACGAGCTTGGGGACCGACTGCCAGCCGCCGTCATTGATCGCGCGCGCGCCATAGCTGACGCGCTTGCCGCCCTTCAGGATCACCGCGATCGCCGGATGCGTCTTCCACCGCTGCATCTCGTGGAAGGGCGAGAGGTGCGGGTTGGAATAGTTGAGCCAGGTGACGAAGCCCAACGCGACCTGGTTGTTCGCCTGATGATAGAGGAAGCCGCCGCCATTGGCGCCTTCGCTGAGCGGCCATCCCTGGCTGTGGATCACGCGTCCCGGCACATGGTTTTCCGGCGGAATGTCCCACAGTTCTTTGATCCCGATTCCATAGACTTGCGGGTCACAGTTCGTACGCAGATCGAACTGACGCATCAGCTGCTTGGACAGGTGGCCGCGGACCCCCTCGGCAAAGAAAGTGTAGCGGGCATGGAGTTCGAGGCCCGGCTGATAATCGGGTTTGCGCGTGCCGTCGCGCGCGATGCCCATGTCGCCGGTCGCGACGCCCTTGACCGACCCATCGTCGTTGAACAGCACTTCGGCGGCGGCGAAACCGGGAAAGATTTCGACGCCCATGCCCTCGGCCTGTTCGGCAAGCCAGCGGCAGAGATTGCCAAGCGAGCCGGTATAGCAGCCCTTGTTGTGCATGAATCCGGGCAGCAGGAAGTGCGGGAACTCGCGCTTGCCGGTCTCGCTCAATATCCAATGGTGGTTTTCGGTCACCGGCGTCGCGGCGAGCGGACACCCCATGTCGCGCCATTCGGGCAGCAGCTCGTCGAGCGCGATCGGATCGATCACCGCCCCGGACAGGATGTGCGCGCCGATCTCCGACCCCTTTTCGAGCACGCAGACCGAGAGTTCCTGCCCCTGCCCGGTCGCCAGCTGCTTCAGCCGGATCGCGGCGGAAAGCCCGGCGGGGCCGCCACCGACGATCACCACGTCATAGGGCATTGATTCGCGTTCGCTCATTCCATTCTCCTCGACGCCAATCCGTTGTCAGGGGCGGCGGTGCGGCAAGAGACAGACGCCCTCGTCGCAGCCCGGCCACGCCTGATCCTCCCGCACCTCCGGAGGAATTGACGTTTTCGTCAGCTTCGCACCTTATGAAGCGGATGGGAGCGGAGCAACACGGGAATTGGCGGGTAACCGCCGCGGCGGCGCTCGACTGGTGGATCGACGCCGGCGTCGATACGCTGGTCGCGGACGATCCGCGCGACTGGTTCGGCCGGGTGGGCGCGCCGGCCCCGACCTTGCCGACCCCCGCCGCCGATGACCGCGTCGACCCCGACTTTCCCGGCGATCTCCCGGCGTTTCTCGCCTGGCGCGTCGGCCCGTCCGCGCCGGAGGCGGCGTGGCCCGGCCCGCGTTTTGCACCGCACGGGCCGGTCGATGCCCCGCTCGTCGTCTTCACCGATCATCCCGATGCCGACGATCGCGACGGCGAGATTCTGACCGGTGCCGCGGGCCGGCTGTTCGACGCGATGCTGCGCGCGATCGGGCGTTCGCGTCAAAATACGCTCGTCGTGCCGCTGTGCTGGACCCGGCCGTTGGGCGATCATCTGAGCGTCGAACAGGTCGATCGGCTGGGCCGCCTTGCCCAGCATCACCTGGCATTGCTCCCCGCGAAACATGCGCTTTTGCTCGGACAATCGGTGAGCCGTGCCTTTGTCGGGGCAGACGCCCCTGCGCGCTGGGGTCGTTTGCGTACGCTTAACCCTAACGATCGGATAGTCTCCGCCATTGGTGTTCCACACCCGCGACTGCTGCTGCAACGCCGGCACTTCAAGGCCGAGACGTGGCACGACCTGCAGTTGCTGGCCGGGGGTTTTGAGTGATGAGGATTTCGTTCGCAGTTGCCTTGGCGACATTGATGCTTCCGGTCGCCGCGCAGGCGCGCGACGCGGCGGCACCGTCGTCTCCGTCGGCTGCCGTATCCGCCGCCGCCCGCGCGCCCCGGCTGCCGGTGCTGCTCGACGACGCCGCACGGCTCAATTATCGCAAGGTGTTCGCGGCGATCCGCGCCGAACGCTGGGCCGATGCGCAGTTGTTGCTCGACGCAACGAAGCCCGGTCTGCTCCATTCGATCGCGCGGGCGGAGCTCTATACCGCGCGCAATTCGCCCAAGGCGGCGGGACAGGCGCTGGCCGAGCTCGTCGCGCTGGCGCCCGAACTGCCCCATGCCGCACAGCTTGCCCGGCTGGCCAAAAGCCGCGGTATCGAGGATTTGCCGCCGCTCCCCGCCGAGCAGAAGCTGGTCTGGGTCGGCGGCGCACCGGTGCGCGCGCGATTGAAGTCGGTCAAGAGCGACGCGGCCGCCGCCAAGCTCGCCGTGGCGATGCGCCCCCATATCAAGGCGGACGACGGCGCCGCGGCCGAGGCGCTGCTCGATACGCGCGACGGCGACCTGACGCCGGAGGCGCGGGCCGAATGGGCGCAGCGCGTCGCGTGGATTTATTACACCGCCGGCGACGACGCCAATGCGCGCCGGATGGCGGCACGCGCCCGGCGTGGCGAAGGCGACTGGGTCGCACAGGCCGACTGGGTCGACGGCCTGGCGGCGTGGCGGCAACAGGATTGCGGCGCGGCGCAGGCGGCGTTCCAGTCGGTCGCCCAGCGCGCGACGCACTCCGAAATGCGATCGGCCGGCCTGTATTGGGCGTCGCGCGCCGACATCGCCTGTGGTCATCCCGAACTGGTGCAGGCGCGGTTGCAGAGCGCGTCGCAATATGGCGAGACCTTTTACGGCCTGCTCGCGCGCCATGCGCTCGGCATGGACGACGCGCCCGTCAGGACCGCTGACGCGATGACCGCCGACTGGCACGCGCTCGGCGCGCTGATCAACGTTCAGGTCGCGTCGGCACTGATCGAGATCGACGAAACCGCGCTCGCCGATCGCGTCCTGCGCCACCAGGCCAAGATCGGCGACGTGCGCGATTTCGCGGCACTCAGCCGGTTGGCCGGGACGCTCAATCTGCCCCAGACGCAATTGTGGCTCGCGCAATATTGCCCGCCCGGCGCCAGCCCGGCGGTCGATGCGCGCTACCCCGCGCCGAACTGGACGCCCGACGGCGGCTGGCGTGTCGACAAGGCGCTGGTCTATGCCCACGCGCTGCAGGAATCGCGGTTCGATGCCGATATCGTCAGCCCGGCGGGCGCGTTCGGGCTCATGCAGATCATGCCGGCGGCCGCCACCGACATCGCGCGGGCGCGCGGCGTGACGATCGACCGGTCGGCACTCGCCCGGCCGTCCACCAATATCGAGGTCGGGCAAAGCTATCTTGAAAAGCTGCGCGACATGGCCGCGACCCAGGGCCTGCTGCCCAAGGTGATCGCGGCCTACAATGCCGGCCCCTCGCCGGTCGAGGCGTGGAATGTGCAGACCCACGATAACGGCGACCCGCTCCTCTATATCGAGAGCATCCCGTACTGGGAAACGCGGGGCTATGTGATGACGGTGCTGCGCAACTACTGGATGTACGAGCGCAAGGAGGGCAAGGCGTCGGCCAGCCGCGCCGCGCTCGCGCAGGGCCTCTGGCCGAAATTCCCCGGCCTGCCGGGCGAGAAGGCGGTGCGCATCAGCAAGACGCGCGGGACACGGGCAGGCAGCGCGACCGGTGCCCGTTGATCCCGACCGCGCGTTTCTTCCCCTCCGCATCGCCGTCCTGACCGTTTCCGACACCCGCACGCCCGCCGACGACCGGTCGGGCGACACGCTCGTTGCGCGAATTGAGGCAGCCGGGCATGTCGTGGCCGCGCGTGACATCGTCCGCGATGATGTGCCGGCACTGGTCGCGCGGCTGACCGCTTGGATCGACGATCCGGCGATCGATTGCGTGATCTCGACCGGCGGCACCGGCGTCACTGGACGCGATGTCACGCCGGAGGCGGTCGAACAGGTGCAGGACAAACCGATTCCCGGCTTTGGCGAGCTGTTCCGCTGGCTCAGCTATCAGACGATCGGCACGTCGACGATCCAGTCGCGCGCCTGCGCCGCGGTCGCGCGTGGCACCTATCTTTTCGCGTTGCCGGGATCGACCGGCGCGGTGAAGGACGGGTGGGACATGATCCTCAAGGATCAGCTCGACAGCCGCTTTCGGCCCTGCAACTTCGTCGATCTGATGCCCCGCCTGCGCGAACGCTGAAGCATGATGGCTTTGCACGGC
Source organism: Sphingomonas sp. CCH15-F11 (assembly GCF_001557005.1). Lineage (NCBI taxonomy): Bacteria > Pseudomonadati > Pseudomonadota > Alphaproteobacteria > Sphingomonadales > Sphingomonadaceae > Sphingomonas > Sphingomonas sp. CCH15-F11. The sequence goes on from NZ_LSKG01000015.1 coordinate 12,342, forward strand.
GTCAACTGTCATCACCCCGGCCCTGTGCCGGGGGCCAATGGGCGACACATCGCAACCGCGGGACTGCGCGGCACGGTGAACCCCGGCATAAGGCCGGGGTGACGAGGAAGCCGTTAGAGCGCGCCTCGATCTAACGTCATCAGGCTCAAGGTCGGCTTCGTCCGTTACGGGGTTGGCGCGCGCCGGCTCGCTTTGGGCGTCGCGTCAGGATGCCGTCGGCGTCACGACCGGATCGGCAGCCGGCGCATCGGCCGGTTTTTCGTCCTTTGGCCGGTTCGCATCGAAGAAATTGCCGACTTCGTCCAGCATCACCTGCCACCACACCAGCACGTCGTCGAAATTGTCGGCGCTGACGCCGCCGACGGTGGTCAGGTCATAGCTGAACGCGAGCACGCCGTTTTCGCGAATTCCGGCCTGCAGGAACCGCTTGCTGACGTTCCATTTGTTGGCGAATTCGGTGTCGAGTTCGGGCGATGCCGAAAACGAGACCTGGAACTGAAGTGAATCGCACTGCTTCTTGTTCTCGCAGCCGTAAAAGAACACGTCGAACTTGTATCCGGCACCTTCGCCTTCGATCGACGGATCGCCCTGGCGGTCGACGCCCAGCTTGGCGGTCAAGCCAGCATCGGTCATCGCGCGCAGCACGCCCTCCGGATAGCTGGCGCAGACGAAGCCCGCGCGGCATAGCGTCTCGTCCTTGGCCAGCGCCGGTGTCGCACCCCCGCCCATGACCAAAAACGTCGCGAGCATCGCCCGCGGCATCCGCGCAACTCTCATCCCAACCCCATGAACCTATGTTATTTCCGGCATCATTGGCGACGGACTGCCGCGGCGCAAGCTCAACTTTCCGCGTCGGTCTGCGCTACCGCCAGTTCATGGCCGTGCGGATCGCGGAAATGAAACCGCCGCCCGCCGGGAAAGGCGAAGATCGGCACAGTCACCGACCCGCCCGCCTGCTCCACGCGCGCCTGCGCTGCCTCGAGATCGTCGACCCCGATGACGGGCAGCATCGCCTTCACCTGGGTTTCCGGATCACCATCCAATCCGATGTCGACATCGCCCGTGGTGGTCGCGGCATAGCTCGGCCCGAAATCGGTGAAACGCCATCCGAACGCCTCACCGTAGAAATAATTGAGCCCCGGCAGATTGCCGACCGGCAGTTCGAGATAGTTCAGCCGCGCCATCGATGACCTCCAAATTGTTCTTGATATGTTCTGACACGCCTCCTACAGATTGGCAATGACCAAAGTGCGCCCCGCCCGCGGTGCCACGCTCAACCGGGCGAGCATGCGCTTCGGCCTGCCCCAGCATGAAGAAGACGGCGACTGGCGCGACGCGCGCGGCTTGATCGATGGCGATCCACCCCGCCTGCGCACGGAAGTGACGGTGGAGACGCCCCGCACGATCCTGACCCGCAATCAATCGCCCGATGTGCCGTTCGACCGTTCGATCAACCCCTATCGTGGATGCGAGCATGGCTGCATCTACTGTTTCGCGCGGCCGACTCACGCGTTTCTCGACCTGTCGCCCGGTCTCGATTTCGAAACGCGGCTGTTCGCCAAGCCCGACGCAGCGCGGCTGCTGCGCGACGAACTGAGGCGGCCGGGCTATACGTGTCGCCCGATTGCTTTCGGCACCAACACCGATCCATACCAGCCCATCGAGAACGAGTGGCGGATCACGCGGGCCTGCCTGGAGGTGCTGGCGGCCTGCGACCACCCCGTGACGATCACGACCAAGTCCGATCGCATCCTGCGCGACATCGACCTGCTGGGCCCGATGGCGAAGAAGGGGCTGGCCGCGGTGATGGTCTCGGTCACGTCGCTCGACGCCGCCATCGCGATGACGATCGAACCGCGCGCGCCCCACCCGGAGCGGCGGCTGCGTGCGGTGCGGCTGCTTGCCGACGCGGGCGTGCCCGTGCAGGTTTCGATTTCACCCGTCATCCCCGCGGTGACCGATCATGAGATGGAGGCGCTGATGGCGCGCGCGGCCGAAGCGGGGGCGCGGGCGACGTCGTTCATTCCGGTCCGGTTGCCGCATGAAGTCGCGCCGCTGTTTCGCGCATGGCTCGACACGCATTTTCCGGATCGCGCCGGCAAGGTGATGGCGATCATCCACGCGTTGCGCGGCGGCCGCGACAATGATCCCCGTTTCGGCTCACGAATGCGCGGCGAAGGCCCCTGGGCGGCGCTGCTCCGCACGCGTTTCCACATCGCCGCGCGCAAGCTGGGGCTCGACGCCGAACGGATCGAATTGCGCACCGACCTGTTCCGCCCGCCCGCGGGCGCGCAGGGCGAGCTGTTCTGATCAGCGATTGGGGAACTGCACCGCGCGAAACTGGCCCTCGCCGGACAGGATGCCGTATTCGACGTCATCGGGGACGTCGCCCGAATTGCCCGTTGCATAGATCAACCGGATGAATGCCGACGTCCCGGCATGGGCGGCCAGGAACATTTCGATCGCGCGCCACAATCGGCCATTGTCCGATCGCGCCTGGTTGAGCCGCCGGGCCTGCTGGAAATAGTTCGGCCCGCCTTCGCGCCCGCCCTGGGCGTGCGACCACGCGTGACCCTTGTCAAAACCGTCGGCGGCGCGCGGATAACCGGCGTGATAGGCATCGTCGCGGGTCCCCGGCGCCGCGGGTCGGCTCACGCCCCAGACCATCGCGACGCGGCTGCGCGTAAAATCGAACAGGTAGTTGCAGCTGCCGTCGCCAAAGGTCAGCAGCTGCGCGCCAGGTTGGCCATTGGCGCGATACTGCGCGCCGACCTGGTCGAGCAGCCGCTCGAGAAACAGGGCCGGATCGCCGGTCCGTTCAAACTCGCGGAACATCCAGACATAGGCCGCCGTGCCGTTGCGCAGTTCGGTGTTGAGGCCGAATTCACGGTCGATGATCTGGTCGATCGGAATGCTCGACCAGTCGCGCCTGGCGGCACGGCTGCGGGTTTGCGGCATGGCAGTCCCCTAACATGCAGTGATCCGACCTGATCCCCCGCCTCAAGCGGCGGCGAGCTTGTAATCCTTGTACTGCGCGCGCAGCGCGGTCTTCAACAGCTTGCCGGTCGCGGTGTGGGGCAATTGATCGACGAAAAGGATTTCGTCGGGCAGCCACCATTTCGCAACGTGCCGAGCCAGATAGGCGCTGACCTGTTCCGGGGTCACGTCGGAGCCGGGCTTGCGGACCACCAGCAGCAGCGGCCGTTCCTCCCATTTCGGGTGGTAGACCCCGATCGCGGCGGCCTCCGCCACGCCGGGACAGCCGACCGCGGCGTTTTCGAGCTCGACCGAGCTGATCCACTCGCCACCCGACTTGATTACGTCCTTGGCACGATCGGTGATGTGCATCGTGCCGTCGGGGTGGAGCACCGCGACATCGCCGGTGTCGAACCAGCCGTCGGCGCTCAGGCACGGTCCGCCCGCATCCTGGAAATATTGCTTGATGATCCATGGCCCACGGATCTGGAGCCGCCCCGACGATTCACCGTCGCGCGGCTGCACGACGCCTTCGTCGTCAACGATGCGCAACTCGACGCCGAACGGCACGCGGCCCTGCCGGACCACCTGGTCGACCTGCTGGTCGAAGCTCAATTCGTCCCAGTCGACCGAGCGCGCGCCGATCGTGCCGATCGGCGAGGTTTCGGTCATGCCCCAGGCATGATTGACGCGAATCCCCATTCGCATCAGCCGCTCGATCATCGAGCGCGGTGCCGCCGAGCCGCCGATGGTGACGAGCTGAAGATGCTCGGGCGCGACTCCCGCCGCATCCATGTGCTGGAACATGGCGAACCACACCGTCGGCACGCCCGCCGAATGCGTCACGCGTTCGCGGTTCATCAACTCGCACAGCACCGCCGGATCGTTGATCGCGGAAAAGACCAGCTTGGCGCCGACCGCGGGGGTCGAAAAGGGCAGGCCCCAGCCGACCGCGTGGAACATCGGCACGATCGGCATCGCCACCGCGCGCGACGACAGGTCGAAGACCGAAGGCTGAAGCGCCGCCATCGCGTGGATCATAGAGGAACGATGGGTGTAGACCACGCCCTTCGGATTGCCCGTCGTCCCGCTGGTATAGCACAGCATGCACGGATCGCGCTCGTCGCCCTCGACCCATACAAAGCCGTCGTCGCCCTCCGCGATCAGCGCCTCGAACCCGTCGGGGCCGTCGCTGTCGTACACGACATAATGTTCGATGGTCGGCCATTGCGGCTTGAGCTTGTCGACCAGCGGCTGGAACGCGCGGTCATAGAACAGCACACGATCCTCGGCATGGTTGACGATATAGGCGAGCTGATCCTCGAACAGGCGCGGATTGACGGTGTGGACGATCCCGCCCATGCCGATCGCCCCATACCAGGTGACCAGGTGCCGGCTGTGGTTCATCGCCAGCGTCGCGATGCGGTCGCCCGGCTTCATCCCCAGCCGTGCGAGCATGCTGGCGAGGCGGCGCGAATCGCGTGCGATGCCGGCCCAATCGGTCCGGGTCTCGCTTCCGTCGGCCCAGCGGCTGACGATCTCGCGCGTGCCATGCTCGCGTTCGGCATGATCGACCAGCCGCATGATCCGCAGCTCGAAATCCTGCATCGATCCAAGCATCGTTGCATCCATCTCCCGTTATCAGCCGGCGGCGGCGAGCCGTGCGGTCTCAGCGGTCTTCAGCGCCGCCCATCGAACACCCTGCAGCTTCTCGATCCGCGCGGCAAGTTCCCCGTCGAGCAGGAAGCCTCGCCCGAGCACGACCTGCGCCTCGCCCGGGCCGTCGATCGGGGCATGGAGCCGCACCTCGCCGCGCCCGCCGGTATGGCCGCCAAGCAAAACGGCGAGCGCGGCGACGGCGTCGGCGTGATCGACCGCCACGTCGAGCAAAAGGCGGGTGTTGTTGGCAAGCCCCTCCAGCGGCTGGATGCGCTTGACCGTGACCCGGACGCTATCCTCGCCCGCGCGGCGGTCGAGCTCGGCAGAGACCAGCGCGCAGCCGCCTTCGCGCGCGGCTTCCTCGAGCATCGCGGCGACCGGCTCGTCGAAACAGGTCGCGATGCACTGGCCCGACGAATCGGACAGCGTCGCCATCATGTATCGCTTGCCGCGTGCGGAGGTACGCCAGCGGACATCCTCGACCAGCGCCGCAAAGCTCGCGACCGTGCGCCCGCCCTCGGCCACATCGACGTCGTTGAGCGCGACGATCGGGCGCGCACCGTGCACGCGCGCGAGATGCGCGAAGCGGTCGAGCGGGTGCGCAGAGAAATAGAATCCGAACGCCTCGCGCTCGGCGGCGATGCGTTCGGTCAGCGACCAGTGCGCATCGGCGGGAAGGCGGATCGCGGCCTCGGCGACCGGATCGTCGCCGAACAGCCCGCTCTGCCCGCTCACCCGGCCTTCATGCGTACGCTGCGCGACCGCCAGGATCGTTTCCGCCCCGGCATGGATCGCGGCGCGGTTGGGCTCGACCCCGTCGAATGCGCCCGCGCCGGCCAGCGTCTCGATCTGCCGTTTGTTGAGCAGGCGCGGATCGACGCGCGCGGCAAAATCGTCGATCGAGCGGAAGGGACCCTTGGTCCGGCGCTCCGCAACCAGCTCCGCCATCGCACGCTCGCCCACCCCCTTGAGCGCGCCCAGCGCATAACGCACCGCCAGCGCCCCGCCCTCGTCCTCGACCATGAAGCTCGCCGAACTCGCGTTCACGCAGGGCGGGCGGCAGGCGATGTCCAGCCGCCGCATGTCGTCGACGAAAATCGCGAGCTTGTCGGTCTGATGGATGTCGAAGCTCATCGACGCGGCAAAGAATTCGTGCGGATGATGCGCCTTCAGCCACGCCGTCTGATAGGCGAGCAGCGCGTAGGCCGCCGCGTGCGACTTGTTGAAGCCATAGCCGGCGAACTTGTCGATCAAGTCGAACAGCTCGTTGGCCTTGGCCGCCGGGATGTCGTTATGCGCGGCGCAGCCCTCGACGAAGGTCGCGCGCTGCGCATCCATCTCCGCCTTGATCTTCTTGCCCATCGCGCGGCGCAGCAGGTCGGCGCCGCCCAGCGAATAGCCCGCCAGGATCTGCGCGGCCTGCATCACCTGTTCCTGATAGACGAAGATGCCATAGGTTTCCGCCAGGATCGGCTCGAGCAGCGGGTGGGGATAGGTGATCGCCTCCTGCCCGTTCTTGCGCCGGCCGAAGGTCGGGATGTTGTCCATCGGACCCGGGCGATAGAGCGAGACGAGCGCGATGATGTCGCCGAAATTGGATGGGCGCACTGCGGACAGCGTGCGCCGCATGCCTTCCGATTCGAGCTGGAACACCCCGACCGTATCGCCACGCTGCAGCAGCTCGTAGACCCTGGGGTCGTCCCAGCCGAGCGCATCGAGATCGACATCGACGCCGCGCACCGCCAGCAGCTCCACCGCCTCGCGCAGCACCGACAGCGTCTTGAGGCCCAGAAAGTCGAACTTCACCAGCCCCGCGCCCTCGACATATTTCATGTCGAACTGGGTGACGGGCATGTCGGAACGCGGGTCGCGATACAGCGGCACGAGCTCGGCAAGCGGTCGGTCGCCGATCACCACGCCGGCGGCATGGGTCGAGCTGTGGCGCGGCAGCCCTTCCAGCTTCATCGCCAGGTCGAACAGGTGGCGGACCTGGTCGTCATTGGCATATTCGCGCGCCAGTTCGCTCACGCCGTTCAGCGCGCGCTCCAGCGTCCACGGATCGGTCGGATGATTGGGCACCAGCTTGGCGAGCCGGTCGACCTGGCCATAGCTCATCTGAAGCACGCGGCCGGTGTCCTTGAGCACCGCGCGCGCCTTCAGCTTTCCGAAGGTGATGATCTGCGCCACCTGGTCGCGGCCATATTTTTCCTGGACGTAACGGATCACCTCGCCGCGCCGCGTTTCGCAGAAATCGATGTCGAAGTCGGGCATCGACACGCGCTCGGGATTGAGGAAGCGTTCGAACAGCAGCCCCAGCCGGATCGGGTCGAGATCGGTGATCGTCAGCGACCAGGCAACGACCGACCCCGCGCCGGATCCGCGACCCGGACCGACCGGGATCCCGTTGTCCTTCGCCCATTTGATGAAGTCGGCGACGATCAGGAAATAGCCGGGGAAGCCCATCTGGATGATGACGTCGAGCTCGAACTCAAGCCGGTCGCGATAGACCTGGGTCCACGCGCCGTCAGCGTCGGTGCCCTCGCCCCTCGCGATCTTGGCCAACCGCCGGGCGAGCCCCTCGCGCGCATCGTCGCGCAGCTTCTGCGCCTCGCCGGCGCGGTCGCCGGCCAGGCTGGGGAGGATCGGCTTGCGCTTCGGCGCGACCGCCGCACAGCGCTGCGCGATGTGCAGCGTCATGTCGATCGCCTCGGGCAGGTCGCCGAACAGCGCGCGCATCATCGGCGCGGATTTCATCCACGCGTCAGGCGAGCTGCGCGCGCGGTCCTCGGACGCGACATAGGTCGAAGCGGCGATGCACAGCATCGCGTCATGCGCCTCGTGAAACGCGTTGTCGGCGAAACAGCACGGGTTGGTCGCGACCAGCGGCAGATTGCGATCATAGGCGAGATCGACAAGCGCGGGTTCGGCCGCCTGCTCCACTGCATCGCCGCGCCGCGCGAGCTCGATATAAAGGCGTCCGGGGAAAAGCGTTTCCAGCCGGTCGGCATAGCGGCGTGCGTGGTCATGCTGGCCGTCGGCGAACATCCGGGCCAGCGCCCCCTCGCCCGCCCCGGTCAGCGCGATCAGCCCGTCGCTGCGCCCGGCGAGCGCGTCGATCGTCACATAGGCCGGATGCTCGACGGGGCGGTCGAGATGCGCCATCGACACCAGCGCGCAGAGGTTGGCATAGCCGACATCGTCCTGCGCATAGAGTGCCAGCCAGTCGAGCACCGGCTTGAACTCGCCTTCATGGCCAGGCCGGATGATCGAGAGGAATACGCCGGTGATCGGCTGAACCCCCTCCGCCTTGCACGCATCGGAAAAGGCCATGGCCGCATAGAGACCGTTGCGGTCGACCAGCGCGACCGCAGGAAAGCCGAGCGCGCGCGCCTGCTTGGCGATCGCCTTGGGCTCGATCGCGCCCTCCAGCATGGTGTAGGAGGAAAAGACGCGCAGCGGCACGAAACCGGAATGGGGCATGACGCCAGCCTAGGGTGCCAACGCCGATTCCAAAAGCCGTCGCCGCGATTTAGTTGTGGATGACCCGGTCCCCGGTCGCGCGGCTCAGCCCAGCACGCCGTCGTGCAGACGGGTCAGCCGGTCCATCCGCGCCGCCAGCCTTTCGTTATGCGTGGCGACGAGCGCGGCAGAGCCTTCGTCGCGCACGAGCCGAAGAAACTCCGCGAACACCACGTCGGCGGTGGCTTCGTCCAGATTGCCCGTCGGCTCGTCGGCAAGCACGAGCGCGGGCCGGTTGGCAAGCGCACGCGCGACCGCGACGCGCTGTTGCTCGCCGCCCGACAGCTGGTTGGGCCGATGGGTCAGCCGCGCGCCCAGGCCGAGCGACGTCAGCAGCGACACCGCGCGCGCCTCCGCATCAGGGCGTGACGCGCCATGAATCAGCTGGGGCAGCACGACGTTTTCGGTCGCGTTGAAGTCGGGCAGCAGGTGGTGGAACTGATAGATGAAACCCAGCCGGTCGCGGCGCACCGCAGTCCGGCCATCCGCACCCAGCTTCGCGACTTCCTGGCCGGCGATCCGGATCGAACCCTCGAACCCGCCCTCGAGCAGCCCGACCGCCTGGAGCAATGTCGACTTCCCCGACCCGGACGGGCCGAGCAGCGCGACGATCTCACGCGGGGCGACGCGGAGATCAACGCCGCGCAGCACGTCGATACGCTGGCCGCCCTGGATGAAGCTGCGCTTCAACGCTACGGTTTCGAGAACCGGACCCGGCTCACTCATAGCGCAGCACCTGCACCGGATCGGTGCTCGCCGCCTTGAACGCCGGATAGAGCGTGGCGAGCAGCGAGAAGACGAAGGCCATCACCACGATGCCGATCACCTCATAGGGGTCGGTACGTGCAGGCAGCTCGGTCAGGAAGCGCATTTCGGGGTTCCACACCTGCTGGCCCGTCACCAGCCCGATCACGCTCACCACCTGCTGGCGAAACGTCAGGATCACGAAGCCGAGGACGAGCCCGGCAACGATCCCCAGCGCGCCGATGGTCGTTCCGACGGTGACGAAGATGCGGACCAGGCTGCTGCGGCTCGCGCCCATGGTGCGCAGGATGGCGATGTCGCGGGTCTTCGCGCGGACCAGCATGATCAGCGACGACAGGATGTTGAACACCGCGACCAGGATGATCAGCGACAGCACCGTCATGCTGACGATACGGTCGACCGACAACGCCTCGAACAGGCTGGCGTTGAGCTGGCGCCAGTCGGTCAGCTGGCCGCGCGCACCGATCTTTGGCGCGAGCGGCGCCAGAATGCCCTCGATCCGGTCGGCATCGACCGTGTCGATCTCGACCATGCCGACGCTGTCGCCCATCAGCAGCAGCATCTGGGCATCGGCCAGCGGCATGACGATGAACGCCTTGTCATAGTCGTACACGCCGACCTCGAAGATCGCGCCGATGCGATAGGACACGATGCGCGGCACCGTCCCGAACGGCGTGGAGGGGCCCTGTGGACTGATCAGTGCGATCTGTGTCCCCAACGTCGCCCCGAGCTGGCGCGCCAGGCGCGAGCCGATCGCGATGTTGCCGCTGCCCGGACGCAGGCTGTCGAGCGAACCCTGAATGATGTTGGAGGCGATGGTCGCATTGCCGCGAATATCCTCGACCCGCATGCCGCGAACCAGCACGGCTTCGACCCGGCCGTCGAACGAGGCCATCAACGGCTGCTCGATGAGCGGGGTCGCCGACGTCACGCCCGGCGTCGCGCGCGCCTGTGCGACGATGTCGCGCCAGTCGCGCAGCTGGCCGCCATAGCCGTTGACGATCGCGTGGCCGTTGAGGCCGACGATCTTGTCGAACAATTCGGCGCGAAAGCCGTTCATCACGCTCATCACGACAACGAGCGCGGCGACACCCAGCATGACCGCGGCCAGGCTGATCGACGCGACCAGAAAGATGAAGGCTTCGCCACGTCCGGGCAGGAGATAGCGCCGCGCGATCATCCGTTCATATCGCGACAGGAACATCGGGTCCGGAACTCCGTGGGTGCAATCGAATGCGATGAAAGCTGGGCCAGCGGCGGGCCGGGCGATGCTTTAGGTGGATGGACGAAGCCGCGCAATCCATGCTGTTGCCGAATGAACACAGGATGAAAGCTTTCGCCCCGGCGGGCGCGCATTTCCGGTGACAAGCCGGTAAACTGCGCATAGCAAAGCCCCACGAAACGTCGGCAATGGCCGTGGTTCGGGGAGGCTTCTGATCCCGTCTGTGTACGACACGGATGTGCGGAGCGGAGCCAATCAAGGGGGCTGACGCGCAGTCGTCACGCAGGCGCCCGGGTTGGAAACAGCCCGGGCGTTTGTGCGTCACAAGGGCTGACCCCGCCCTTGAAACCCGCGAAATCAATCCCAAATTTCAGTCATGCGATCGCCGATCGGGATCGCATTTACGGTGTCGCGCCGTCGCGGACACCGTGTGACGTTCATGTTGCTCAATGGAGGATTTGAAGATGCGTCAGCTGGATTTCACCCCCTATCGCCGTTCGGCCATCGGCTTCGACCGGCTGTTCGACATGCTGGAAGCGAGCGCGCGCCAGGCGTCGAACGAAAACTACCCGCCCTTCAACCTCGAGCGGCTGGCGGAGGACCGTTACCGGATCACGCTGGCGGTCGCCGGGTTCAAGGCGGACGAGATCGACATTACTGCGCAGCAGAACCTGCTGCTCATCACGGGCAAGAAGAGCGATGAACGGAATACGGAGGCGGGCCAGTTCCTGCATCTCGGCATCGCCAACCGCAGCTTTGAGCGGCGCTTCGAGCTCGCCGATTTCATTCGCGTCGAGGCTGCGAACCTCAGCGACGGTCTGTTGATCGTCGACCTGGTGCGCGAAGTGCCCGAAGCGATGAAGCCCAAGAAGATTCCGGTCGCCACCTCGACCCCGGCGGCCCCGATCGAGCATCGCGACGCGGCCTGACCGCGATCGCCACGACCTGGCGGCGTCTTTCTCCCTTGGATGCCGCGGCAGGAGCGCCCGGGCCTCTGGCTCGGGCGCTTTTTGCATCATGACCGCGGATCGGATGCAGGCGTGGCAGTCCGCCTGTAATCAGACCAGTCGCGACTGGCGCACCGCCGCTTCGATGAAGCTTGCAAACAGCGGATGCGGCTCGAAGGGGCGCGACTTGAGCTCGGGGTGGAACTGCACGCCGACGAACCAGGGATGATCGGGCCGCTCGACGATTTCGGGCAGCGCACCGTCGGGCGACATGCCGGAAAAGACCAGCCCGTCGCGTTCGAGCACGTCACGATAATGGGTGTTGACCTCGTAGCGGTGGCGATGGCGCTCGCTGATGTCGGTCTCCCGATAGATTGAGGCGACGACGCTGTTCCCCGCCAGCTTGGCGGGATAGGCCCCCAGCCGCATCGTGCCGCCCAGATCGCCGCCGGCATCGCGCTTTTCCAGTCCCTTGGCGCTCATCCATTCGGTGATCAGCCCGACCACCGGCGCTTCGGTTGCGCCGAACTCGGTGGTGGAGGCACCCGCAACCCCCTGATCGCGTGCGGCCTGGATACACGCCATCTGCATCCCCAGGCAGATGCCGAAGAATGGAACCTCCCGCTCGCGGGCGAACCGGACGCTGGCGATCTTGCCCTCCGATCCGCGCTCGCCAAAGCCGCCGGGGACGAGGATGCCGTGCATCGGCTCGAGATGCGCCGCGACCTCGTCGGCATCGCGCTCGAACAGTTCGGCGTCGAGCCAGCGGACATTGACCTTCACCCGGTTGGCAATGCCGCCATGGACCAGCGCCTCGTGCAGCGACTTGTACGCATCGGGTAGCCCGACATATTTGCCGACGACACCGATCGTCACCTCGCCTTCGGGATTCGACAGGCGATCGACGATTTCGCGCCATCGGTTCAGCTCGGGCGCGCTTTCCGCCGGCATGCCGAACGCGCGCAGCACCTCCCGGTCCAGCCCCTCGGCATGATATTGCAGCGGCACGGCATAGATGCTGCGGGCATCGAGCGCCGGGATCACCGCTTCCTTGGGCACGTTGCAGAACAGCGCGATCTTGGCGCGCTCGCCATCGGGCAACGGACGTTCGCACCGGCAGACCAGCACTTCGGGCTGGACGCCGAGCGCGGCGAGCTCGCGCACCGAATGCTGGGTGGGCTTGGTCTTCAGCTCGCCCGCGGCCGAGATATAGGGCACCAGCGTGACATGGATGCTGATCGACTGGCCACGGCCCAGTTCGTTCTTCAATTGGCGGATCGCCTCGATGAACGGCAGCGACTCGATGTCGCCCACCGTCCCGCCGATTTCGCACAGCACGAAATCCAGATCGTCTGTTTCCGCCTGCGCAAACGCCTTGATCGCGTCGGTGACGTGGGGAATGACCTGAACCGTTGCGCCCAGATAGTCGCCGCGCCGCTCGCGCGCGATGATCTGGCTGTAGATGCGGCCCGAGGTCACATTGTCGGACTGTCGCGCCGACACGCCGGTGAACCGCTCGTAATGGCCCAGGTCGAGGTCGGTCTCGGCCCCGTCATCGGTGACGTAGACCTCGCCATGCTGATAGGGCGACATCGTGCCCGGATCGACGTTCAGATAGGGGTCGAATTTCCGGATGCGAACGCGATAGCCGCGCGCCTGGAGCAGCGCCGCGAGGCTCGCCGCCATCAATCCCTTGCCAAGTGACGACACCACGCCGCCGGTGATGAAAATATACCGCGCCATGGGAATAACGGCGTAATCCTTGAGAGCAACATCGCGCAAGCGCGCGAATCCGCGCGCCGCGAAAAAAATCGGTCGGAACGGGTTTACTGGACGACGGGAACTGCGTCGTCGGTGCCGTTCTGGGCGGCGACGATGTTCGCCGCCGCCTCGCCCAGCGGGTCATCGGCACCAGGGCGCGCGGCCGCAGGCGGCGTGGCTGGCGTGGTGGCGGCGGGGTCGCGAGCCAGGCTGGTGTCGATCCGGTCGCTGCCGCGCGTCGCTGCAACCACCGCCAGCACGATGCTCATCGCGATGAACAGTCCGGCCAGGATCGACGTCGCGCGCGTCAGGAAATCGGCGGCACCGCGCGCCGACATCAGTCCCGACGGGCTGCCGCCCGAGGTCAGCCCGCCGCCCTCCGACCGCTGCATCAGGATCACCGTCACCAGCATGGCGGCGATGATGGCGTGAACGACGAGCAGGAAAGTGAACAGCATGGCGTTGGATCAATCGTTTCGGGGAAGTGTCGGCGGCGACATAGGCGGTGTGCCTGCCACGATCAACCTGCGGCGATCATCCCGCGCGACGGCGACCGTAACATTTCGGCTGCGCGCGGAAACTTGCCTGTCGGTTCGGCGTTCATCTCGCGTGGAAAGCCGCACCTATCCCAAGACGAGTTGGAACCTGATGTGAATGCGTTGATGCCCAAGCCTCTGTCGTCATGGAAATTGGCGTTGGTCGAATATGTGCGCTCGGGTGAACCCGACCTCACCAATCGACAAATGGCCCTGCTGTTGCTCGTCTATCTCGACCCGGGCCCACATACCGTGCGTGGACTCGCCAGCGCACTGAATGTATCGAAGCCCGTGGTGACGCGCGCCTTGAACCGCCTGGGGGGGCTGGGCTATCTGCGCCGCCAGCGTGACGAACGCGACAAACGAAACATCTTCGTCGCGCGAACGGATGAGGGGGCAGATTTTCTTGCAGAATTCGGGCAGTTCCTTGTCGGCAAACGATTTGCCGACCCCCCGGCCCATCGCACCAACGCCGAACCGGTTCGTGCTTAGCCAGCATTCGGTCGCCATCGATCGTCGGATCGACGCCGTTCGCGGCGACCTGGCCCATATCGATTTTGCGGGACGCGTGTTCGTGCCGAGCTATGCCCAGCCGATTCGTCGGGCGGTGATGACGCGCGGCGAGGTCCGTGCCGACGTGCGCGGCGACAGCGAGATCCTTTCCGAAATCCTGCCCGGCGAAGCCTTTGACGTGCTGGAAATCGCCGCGCACCGCGCGTGGGGACAATCGCCGATCGATGGAACCGTGGGTTATGTCGATGCGAGCGTGCTCGGCGGCGTCGGTGCCGATGACCGGATAACGCACCGCGCATCCCCCGAACCGGCGACGATTGCGGAAATCGCGGCCGGCTTCGTCGGTATCCCGTATCGCGCGGGCGGACGATCGTCAGCGGGAATGGATGGCGGCGGGCTGGTCTTTGCCGTGCTGCGCGAGGCAGGGGTTCCGGCCCCGCGCTTCGTCGACCTGCAGCGGGAACTCGGCGTGGCGGTGGCGGGTGAGCCCGAACCGGGCGACCTGTGTTTCGCGGGCGACCGCGTCGGCGTCCTGGAGACGTCCACGACCCTGATCTGCGCGGACCCGGTTCGGGGCGTCATCCGTCTCGACCTGGCGACTGTCGGCGCGGCGGACGCGGACCGCATCTGGCGGCGCGTGATATGAAGACGACGGTGTTCATCGACGGGGCGGTCGGCACGACTGGCCTCGAAATCCGCGAGCGGCTGGCCGAGCGTGCCGAGATCGACGTCGTCGCCCTGGACGACGCGCGCCGCAAGGATGCTGCCGCGCGGTCGGAGGCGCTGAACGACGCCGACATCGTCATTCTCTGCCTGCCCGACGACGCCGCGCGCGAGGCGGTCGGTCTGATCGCCAATCCGCGCACGCGGGTGATCGACGCGTCGAGCGCCCACCGGATCGCGGAAGGGTGGGCCTATGGCTTCGCCGAGCTCGAGCCCGCTCAGGCGCAGGCGATCGCTGCCGCGACCCGCGTCAGCAATCCGGGCTGCTACCCGACCGGTTTCCTCGCACTCGTGCGGCCGCTGGTCCGCGCCGGGCTGGTGCCGCATGATTTTCCGCTCAGCGTCAACGCCGTCTCGGGCTATTCGGGCGGCGGCCGCGCGATGATCGAGGCGTTCGAGGGCGGAACCGAACCGACCGCGTTTCGCGCCTATGCCATGCCGCTCGGCCACAAGCATGTGCCCGAGATGCAGCGCCACGCCCGGCTGGAGCATCCGCCGATCTTTCAGCCCGCGGTCGCGCGCACCTATCGCGGCATGATCGTCGAAGTCCCCCTGCCCCTGCATGCGCTGCCGCGCCGGCCGGGACTGGCGACGATCGAGGCGACGTTGCGCGATGCCTATCGGGACAGCCCGCTCATCCGCGTCGAGAGCGACCCCGACGACGTCCCCGTGCCGATCGAGGTCGATGCCGGCAGCGACCGGCTGACCCTGCGCGTCTATGGCAATGCCGAGCGCGGGCACGCCCGCCTGGTCGCGACGCTCGACAATCTCGGCAAGGGCGCGGCGGGTGCCGCGGTCCAGAACCTCAACCTGATGGCCGGGTTCGACCCCGTCGCGGGGCTGACCGTCTAGACACGGGCTGGACGCGCCGCACCTCCATACGTATGCCGCGCGGCGAACCTTGATCTTTGCCGCGGCATCGTGTCGACCGGCAGAGCCAGCCAAACGGCATCAGCCGCAGCGCCAACCGGCGCCGCACGAGCGGACAGGAGAATGACAACGCGATGAGCCAGGCAGTCGGCAAGCTTCTGGTGTTCGGCGCGACGGGCGACCTTGCCCAGCGCATGCTCCTCCCCTCGCTCTACGGGCTGCACGTCGACCGGCTGTTGCCGGCGGGGCTGGAAATCTATGGCACCGCCCGGTCGGAACATGACGATGCCGGCTATCGCGCCTTCACCGCGACCGCGCTCGAGGCGCATCTGCCGGCCGATCGCAAGGATGCAGCGGAAGTCGAATCGTTCCTGAAGCGGGTGCACTACCAGCCGCTCGACGCGTCGACGATCGAGGGCTTCGATGCGCTGGCGGCGAAGCTGGGCGACATCTCGGGCGGGCTCGCCATCTTCCTGTCGACCGCGCCGTCGCTGTTCGGCCCGACGATCAAGGGGCTGGAATCGGCCGGACTGGCGGGGCAGAATGTCCGGATCGGGCTGGAAAAGCCACTCGGCCACGACCTCGCGTCGAGCTGCGAGATCAACGACATCGTCGCCTCCGCCTTTCCGGAGGACCGCACCTTCCGGATCGACCATTATCTCGGCAAGGAAACCGTCCAGAACATCCTGGCGCTGCGCTTCGGCAATTCGCTGTTCGAGCCGAGCTGGAACGCGCGCGGGATCGACCATGTCCAGATCACCATTTCGGAGACCGTCGGGCTGGAGGGGCGCGCGGGCTATTATGACGGCTCTGGCGCGCTCAGGGACATGGTGCAGAACCACATGCTGCAACTGCTCGCGCTGATCGCAATGGAGCCGCCGGCGCGCGTCGACGGCACCGCGATCCGCGACGAGAAGGTCAAGGTCCTGCGCTCGCTGCGCCCGATCCGCGCAACCGATGTCGAGAAGCTGACCGTCACGGGCCAATATACCGGCGGCGCGGTCGACGGGCGGATCGTCACTGGCTATGCCGAGGAGCTGGGCCGCACGTCGAACGCGGAGACGTTCGTGGCGATCAAGGCGCATGTCGACAATTGGCGGTGGCAGGGCGTGCCCTTCTATCTGCGCACCGGCAAACGGATGGCGGAACGCCGTTCGGAGATCGTCGTTCAGTTCAAGCCGGTGCCGCATTCGATCTTTGCCGAACGCGGCGGATCGCTCCAGCCCAACACGCTGGTCATCCGCCTCCAGCCCGAGGAATATGTCCGCTTGCTGGTCATGGCGAAGGAACCGGGCCTCGACCGTGAGGGCATCCGCCTGCGCGAAGTGCCGCTCGACCTGTCGCTCACCACGGCCTTTGCGGGTACGCGGCGGCGGATCGCCTATGAGCGCCTGTTGCTCGACCTGATCGAGGGCGACGCGACCCTGTTCGTGCGCCGGGACGAGGTCGAGGCGCAATGGCAGTGGATCGACGGGATTCGCGACGGCTGGGCCGCGCATGGACAGGCGCCCAAGCCCTATGCGTCGGGTGGCTGGGGCCCGTCCGCCGCGATCGCGCTGACCGAGCGCGACGGCGTGACCTGGAACGAATGAACGGCTCCGGCCCACGTGGCGCGGCGACGGAACACGACAAGGAAACGAGATGACCGAGATCGAATGGTGGGATTATGACGACGCCACCGAAATGGCCGATGCGGTCGCGGGCGACGTGCAGTTCATCATCGAAAGCGCGATCGACGCGCGCGGTGCCGCAGTCATCGCGCTGCCCGGTGGCAAGACCCCGCTGCCGATCTACGATCGCCTGGCGAAGGCCAAGCTCGACTGGAAGCGCGTGACGATCGTGCCGACCGACGACCGGCTGGTGCCGATGGGCGATCCGCTGAGCAACATCACCGCGATCGGCAAGGTCTTCGTGCCCAAGGGCGCGCGCGTCTTTCCGATCACCAGCGAGAAGGCGGAGGATTACAAGGCGGCGGGCCGCGCGGCCGATGCGCGGTTGCAGGACCTGCACTGGCCGCTCGACCTGTGCCTGCTGGGCGTCGGCGGCGACGGGCACACCGCGTCGATCTTTCCCGGCCCCGACCTGGACGAGGCGCTGAACGGTCCGCGCGAGCGCCGCGCGCTGGGGGTCATGCCCGACCCGCTGCCGCCCGAGGCGCCGGTGGCCCGCGTCACCCTGTCGCGCGCGTCGATCATCACGGCCAAGGCGCTGATGATCGCGGTCAGCGGCCAGGCCAAGCGCGACGTGATCGAGCAGGCGATCGAACAGGGCCAGTCCTCCCCCTTCCCCATTGGCCGCGTGCTCGCGGAAGCCGAGTTGCCGGTCGACATCCACTGGAGCGAATAAGATGTCCCTCCACCCCGTCATCGCCGCGGTCACCGACCGGATCATCGAACGCTCGCGCCCCGGCCGCGCCGCCTATCTCGACCTGATGGACCGTCAACGCGACCATGGCGTCGGTCGGCCCCGGCTGGGCTGCGCCAATCTGGCGCATGGCTATGCCGGCACCGATGAGCAGCGCGACGCGATGAAGGACGGCGCGCGCATGAACATCGGCATCGTCACCGCGTACAACGACATGCTGTCGGCACACGCGACCTTCTATCGCTATCCCGAGCAGATGAAGGTCTGGGCGATCGAGGCGGGGGCCACTGCGCAGGTCGCGGGCGGCGTGCCCGCGATGTGCGATGGCGTGACCCAGGGCTATGAGGGCATGGAGCTGTCGCTGTTCAGCCGCGACGCCATCGCGCTCTCGACCGCGGTGGCGCTCAGCCACGCGATGTTCGAGGGCACGGCGATGCTGGGCATCTGCGACAAGATCGTGCCGGGGCTGCTGATCGGCGCGCTGCGCTTCGGGCATTTGCCGGCGGTGATGATCCCCGGCGGACCGATGCGGACCGGCCTGCCCAACAAGGAAAAGGCCGCGGTCCGCGAACGCTATGCCGAGGGCAAGGCGACGCGCGAGGAGCTGCTCGACGCCGAAATCGCCGCCTATCATTCCAAGGGCACCTGCACCTTCTACGGCACCGCCAATTCGAACCAGATGATGATGGAGGCGATGGGCCTGCACGTCCCCGGCGCGGCCTTCGCCAATCCGGGGACAAAGCTGCGCCAGGAACTGACGCGCAAGGCGGTGCATCGCCTCGCCGCGATCGGCTGGCAGGGCAATGACTATCGCCCGCTGTCGGCGTGCGTCGACGAGCGCGCGATCGTCAATGCGGCGATCGCGCTGCTGGCGACCGGCGGCTCGACCAACCATCTGATCCACCTGCCCGCGATCGCGCGCGCGGCGGGCATCGTCATCGACTGGGAGGATTTCGACCGGCTGTCAGGCGTCGTGCCGCTGCTCGCGCGCGTCTATCCCAATGGCTCGGCCGACGTGAACCAGTTCGAGGATGCCGGCGGCCCGAGCTTCGTGATTCGCGAACTGCTGCGCGGCGGGCTGATCCATGGCGATATCCTGACCATCGCCGAGGGGGGCTTTGCCGAATATGGGCGCAAGCCGGTGATCGCGGACGACCGGCTCGTCTGGCGCGACCATCCCGCCACCAGCGGCGACGACGCGATCGTCCGCACGATCGACGCGCCCTTTTCGCCCGAGGGCGGCTTCCGCATCGTCCAGGGCAATCTGGGCCGTGCCTGCATCAAGGTATCGGCGGTCGAGCGCGATCGCTGGATCATCGAGGCGCCCGCGCGCGTCTTCACGACGCAAGCCGCGGTGCAGGAGGCATTCAAGGCGGGCGAGCTCGACCGGGACGTGGTCGTCGTGGTCCGGCTGCAAGGGCCGAAGGCGAACGGGATGCCCGAACTGCACAAGCTGACGCCGCCGCTCGGCGTGCTCCAGAACCGGGGGTTCCGCGTCGCGCTCGTCACCGACGGTCGCATGTCGGGGGCGAGCGGCAAGGTACCCGCCGCGATCCACCTGTCGCCCGAGGCATTGGGCGGTGGCCCGATCGGCAAGGTGCGCGATGGCGACGTCATCCGCCTCGACGCCGAAGCCGGCACGCTGAACGCGCTGGTCGACGCCGCCGAATGGGATGCACGCGACTCGGTACTCGAAGCGCCGGTGTTCGAGGGCACGGGCCGCGAGCTGTTCAACCTGTTCCGCGCCGCCGACGAGGCCGAACGCGGCGCGTCCGCCATGCTGGCGGCGGCCGGGCTGTAGGGAGGGCGTGCCGATGGAAATCGTCACCGTTGATATTGGCGGCACGCATGCCCGCTTCGCCATCGCGGAGGTCGATGACGGTCGCGTCATCTCGCTATCGGAGCCGATGACGCAGAAGACCGCCGAGCACGCCAGCCTGCAGACCGCGTGGGAAGCGTTCGGCGTCGAGCTTGGCCGCCCCCTACCCCGCGCGGCGTCGATCGCCGTCGCTTCGCCGATCGGGGGCGAGATCATCAAGCTGACCAATAATCCCTGGATCATCCGCCCGGCGCTGATCAACGAGCGGCTGGGCGTCGACAACTGGACGCTGATCAACGATTTCGGCGCGATTGCCCATGCCGTCGCGCAGGCCGCGCCCGAATGGTTCACGCATCTCTGCGGCCCAGACGAGCCGTTTTCCGCCCGTGGCTCGATCACGGTTTGCGGCCCCGGCACCGGGCTGGGCGTCGCGCAGGTCCATTTTTCCGGCGATGGTCGTTATCACGTGATCGAAACCGAGGGCGGGCATACCGACTTCGCGCCACTCGACGGGCTGGAGGATGCAATCCTCAAGCGGCTGCGCAAGACCTATACCCGCGTGTCGGTCGAGCGGATCGTTGCCGGCCCCGGCATCGTCGCAATTTATGAAACGCTGGCGGAGATCGAGAACCGTCCGATCCAGCGTTATGACGACAAGACGATCTGGACGATGGCGCTGGAGGGCAGCGACAGCCTGGCCACCGCCGCGCTCGATCGTTTTTGCCTGAGCCTGGGTGCGGTGGCGGGCGACCTCGCGCTTTGCCACGGTCCCCGTGGCGTGGTGATCGCCGGCGGGCTTGGCCTCAGGCTCAAGGACCACCTGATCCGCTCGGGCTTCGAGCAGCGCTTCACGGCCAAGGGGCGGTTCCAGTCGCTGATGAAGTCCGTGCCGGTCAAGATCATCAGTCACCCCCAGCCGGGCCTCTATGGCGCGGCGGCGGCCTATGCGCAGGAGCACACGCGATGAGCGACATCCAGACCATCATGCGCACCAGCCCGGTCATCCCGGTGCTGGTGATCGAGGATGCGGCGACTGCCCGGCCGCTGGCGCAGGCGCTGGTCGCAGGCGGGCTGCGCGTGCTCGAAGTGACGCTGCGCACCGGCGCGGCACTGGAAGCGATCGCCGAGATGAAGCAGGTCGAGGGCGCGATCGTCGGCGCGGGCACGGTGGTGACCACCGAACAATTTGCGCAGGTGATGGACGCGGGCGCCGAGTTCATCGTCTCGCCCGGCCTCACGGAAAAGCTCGCCGACCCGATCATCGCCAGCGGCGTTCCCTTCCTGCCCGGCGTCGCCACTGCCGGCGACATCATGCGCGGCTATGACCTGGGGCTCAGGCACTTTAAATTCTTCCCTGCCGAAACCTCGGGCGGGCTCAAGGCGCTGAAGGCACTCGCCGCACCCTTCTACGAAGCGCGCTTTTGCCCGACCGGCGGGATCACGCCGGCGACCGCGACTGATTGGCTGAGTTTCGATCCGGTGCTTTGCGTCGGCGGCAGCTGGGTGACGCCAAAGGGCGCGAGCATGGCCGAAGTCGAGGCGCTGGCGCGGGATGCGGCGACGCTGCGGGGGTGAGCGATGATGCGCGCCCCCTGTCAGGGCTGCGGCGGCATGTTTTCAGCCGACCGCCCCGGGGCGACGCATCCCTATATGCTAGGGAGTGCCGGATGCTGGGCGACCTATGGCGAGGTGTTGGCGCGCGAATATGAACAGCCGCCATTATTTCAGGCCGTGCACCGGCTGACCGTCGACGCCTATGCCGTCCAGCATCCCGGCGATCCCGACGACCGGCGTGCGCGGCAATCGGTATGGATCCACGCGGCAGCCCTGTTCGTGATCTTCGAGCGGGGAGCCGACCATGCCGAAGCGCGAAAGCTGCTTTCCGCGCTCGCCCATCGCGAGTTTCCGCTTCTGCCGGCCCATCAGCCCTTTGCCATCACGACTGCGGAGGTCGCGGCAGCGCCGCCCGCGCGTCACGTGGAGATGGTCGAAGCCTGGGCGCGCGATGCGCATCGGTGCTGGGCCGGGCTGCGCCCGGACATCATCGCACTGCTCGGCTGATCGTTCAGATCTCGCCCCGCGCCCGCCGGATCGCGCGCCACTTGGCGACATTGGCGTTGTGCTCCGCCAGCGTGCGGGCGAAGACATGCCCGCCCGTGCCGTCAGCCACGAAATAAAGCGCATCGCTGTCCGCCGGATCGAGCACTGCGTCGATGCTCTCGCGCCCCGGATTGGCGATCGGCCCGACCGGAAGACCCACCATCGCGTAGGTGTTGTAGCCATTCTGCGCACGCAGTTCGGAGCGCAGGATGCGGCGGCCGAGCGGACGCCCCCTGGTGACCGGATAGATGACGGTCGGGTCGGCCTGGAGCGGCATGCCCATTCGCAGCCGGTTGGAATAGACCGCCGCGACCCTGCGCCGTTCCTCGGGCTTGCCGGTTTCCTTCTCGACGATCGAGGCGAGAATGATCGCCTCCTGCGGTGTCCTGACGGCCGTGGCCGGCGTGCGGCGCTTCCAGGCTTCGGCCAGGTAGCGGGTCATCGCCGCCTGCATCCGCCCGACCACCTCGGCGCGCGTGTCGCCGCGCTGATAGCTGTAGCTGTCGGGCAGCACCGAGCCCTCCGCCGGCACCGCCACGTTTCCGG
The DNA here is from genome assembly GCF_001557005.1 of Sphingomonas sp. CCH15-F11. Lineage (NCBI taxonomy): Bacteria > Pseudomonadati > Pseudomonadota > Alphaproteobacteria > Sphingomonadales > Sphingomonadaceae > Sphingomonas > Sphingomonas sp. CCH15-F11. The sequence goes on from NZ_LSKG01000015.1 coordinate 34,662, forward strand.
TCAGCTGCGGCGCCTTCATCACCGCGTCATGGACCAGAACCGACGGCCAGCCCTCGGGCACGCGCACCAGCCGCTGCAGCGTCTCGCCGCGCTGGAGCAGGTTCAGGATCTCTGCCTGGCTCACGCCCTTGGCGAGGCGATACTCGCCCGCCTGGATCGCGGTGTCGTCGCCCAGCACGCGGGCGAGCAGCACAAAACGGCGCGCGGACGTGACGGCGCCGGCCCGTTCGAGCGCGCTCGCCGCACCCGACAGGCTGGACCCGCGTGCAATCAGGACGGTCGTGTTTGCCTCCAGCGGTCCCGCGCCGCGCCAGCTGTTCAGCGCGAGCGCCACGCCGGCGACCAGCGCGAGGACGAGGACCAGTCCGAAACAGCCAAGCCTGCGCATCGACCCACTCTATCCGGCGATCAGATCGCCCGCATCACCAGGCTGGCGTTGGTACCGCCGAACCCAAAGCTGTTGTTGAGCACCGCCTTCACCCGCCGCTCCTTGGCGACGTGCGGGACGAGGTCGACGCCTTCGCAATTCTCGCTCGGGTTATCGAGGTTGAGCGTCGGTGGCACGATCTGGTCGCGCATCGCGAGGATGCAGAAGATGCTCTCCACCGCGCCGGCCCCGCCGAGCAGATGGCCGATCGCCGACTTGGTCGAGCTCATCGACATCGTCTCGATCGCGTTGCCGAAAAGGCGACGCACCGCGCCCAGCTCGAGCTCGTCACCCAGCGGCGTGGACGTGCCGTGCGCGTTGACATAGTCGATGTCGGACAGGCTGAGGCCGGAATTGCGCATCGCCATCTGCATTGCGCGGAACGCCCCCGATCCCTCGGGATGCGGCGCGGTGACGTGATAGGCGTCGCCCGACAGGCCATAGCCGATCACCTCGGCATAAATTTTCGCGCCGCGCGCCTTGGCGCGCTCATATTCCTCGAGCACGATGACGCCTGCGCCTTCGCCCATGACGAAGCCGTCGCGGTCGCGGTCATAGGGGCGGCTGGCACGCGACGGATCGTCGCGAAAGCCGGTCGACAGTGCGCGCGCCTGGCCGAAACCGGCAATGCCGATCGGACAGATCGCGCCCTCCGCACCGCCCGCCAGCATGACATCGGCGTCGTCCATCGCGATCATCCGCGCGGCGTCGCCGATCGAATGCGCGCCGGTCGAACATGCGGTGACGACCGCGTGATTGGGGCCCATCAGCCCGTATTTGATGCTGACCTGGCCCGAGATCAGGTTGATCAGCCGGCCATGGACGAAGTGGGGCGACACGCGCTTGGGGCCGCGTTCGGCCAGCACCAGCGATTCGCTCTCGATGCCCGGCAGGCCGCCGATGCCCGACCCGATCGAGCAGCCGGCACGCAGCCGGTCCTCCTCGGGCATGTCGGTCAGCCCGGCATCCTCCAGCGCCTGGCCGGCGGCGTCGATGCCATAGACGATGAAGGGGTCGACCTGGCGCTGCACCTTGTGGTCGACACGCTTGCCGGGATCGAAGCCATATTCATGGTCGGCCGGCTTCACTTCGCAGGCGTAGTTGGTGTGATAGTCGGTCGCGTCGAAGCGCGTGATCGTGCCCGCGCCGGATTTCGACGCGATCAGGTTCCGCCATGCGGTTTCCACTTCGGCCCCCAGCGGGGTGACCAGACCCAGACCGGTCACGACAACACGGCGCATCCCGATTCTCCGTCCTTCAATCCAGTAACGACAAACGGCCCCCCGCCCCTGATTTGCCCGGGTGCGGGAAGCCGTCTCATGTCTTCCCGGCCCGTATCGGGGCCGGGGTCAATCCGTTCCGCGCTCAGCCCTGATGGCTGTCGATGTAGCTGATCGCGTCCTTGACGGTCGTGATCTTCTCGGCGGCTTCTTCCGGAATCTCGACGCTGAATTCTTCCTCGAACGCCATCACCAATTCGACGATGTCGAGGCTGTCGGCGCCCAGATCGTCGATGAAGCTCGCATCCTCGGTCACCTTCTCGGCTTCGACACCGAGATGCTCGACGACGATCTTCTTCACGCGATCGGCAGTCTCGCTCATTCCCTGTTCCTCTTCAATCTGGCTAGAAACTCGGAATCGCACCTAGAACGCCGTTGGCGCGGTGGCAAGTCCCGCCGCCCAGCCCGGGGCAATCGGCCGACAAAAGCGGCGGTTTGCCATCCGTTAACCCTGGTCGGTCATATTTGTCGGGTGACGGGGGCATTGGACAGGATTGCGGACGGTCGCTGGCTGACCGCGCAGCGCGCACGGCGGCTGGCGCTCGTGTCGTTCGCCGTTACCACGGCGTCGCTGCTTTCGCTGCTCCTCACCGCGTCGGGCACGCTCGACTGGATGGGTCGTCCGATCGGGACGGACTTTTCCAATGTCTATGCCGCCGGACGGATGGCGCTGGATGGCCATGCCGCCGCCGTCTGGGACTGGCCGCAACACTATGCCGCGCAACAGGCACTGCACGGGCGCGCCGACGTGCCCTTTTACGGCTGGCACTATCCCCCGCCCTTCCTGATGGTTGCGGCGCTGCTCGCGCTGATGCCCTATCTCGTCGCATTGGTCGTGTGGCAGGGGGTGACGGCGGCGCTGGCACTTGCGGTCGTGCTGCGCGTCGCGCCGGGACGCTGGACATTGCCGATCGCGCTCGGTTTTCCCGCCGTGTTCGTTTGCCTGGGACATGGCCAGAACGGTTTCCTGACCGCCGCATTGCTCGGCGGCGCCATGCTCGCACTCGACCGCCAGCCAAACCTCGCCGGGGTGCTGATCGGCCTGATCGCCTACAAGCCGCAATTCGGCTTTCTGCTGCCGCTCTTGTTGATCGCCGGCGGGCAGTGGCGCGTGGCATGGGTGGCGACGCTGACCGTGCTGACGCTCTATGCCGTGCCGATCGTCGTGCTCGGGCCGGACGTGTGGCCCGCCTTCGCGACCTCGATCGGCCTGACCCGCGACGTGGTGATCGGCGAAGCGCAGACCGGCCCGGCCAAGATGATCACGCCCTATGCCGCCATCCTGCTCAACGGCGGTTCGGCGGGGCTTGCCTGGAGCGTCCAGAGCACCGCCATCGTCCTGGCCGCCGCGCTTGTCGTGATGGCGGCCCGGGCGCCCGCCCCGCTGCGCGGCGCGGTCGTCATTCCCGCGGTGCTGATCGCCACCCCCTATGCATTCGATTACGACATGGTTGCGCTCGGCATGGCGATCGCCTTTCTGGCGGAGCAGGCCCGGCGCTACGGCTGGCGGCGCTATGAGCGGTCGGCGCTTGCGCTTGCCTATGCGGCACCGCTGATCGGCCGGCAATTCGCGGAAGTGAGCGGCGTGCCGCTCAACCTCATCGCGATCGTCGCGGTGCTGCTGATCGCCACGCGCCGGCTGATGACCGCCGGAAGCGTCGCGCCGCGGCTTACATCATCGCCATACCGCCATTCACGTGCAGGGTTTGCCCGGTAACATAAGCCGCCTCGCGGCTGGCCAGATAGACCGTCGCGGCCCCGACATCGTCGCCCTCGCCCAGCCTGCCCGCCGGGATACGCCCCATCAGCGCATCCTTTTGCGCATCGGGCAGCGCATCGGTCATCGCCGAACGAATGAAGCCGGGGGCCACGCAATTGACCGTGACGTTGCGGCTCGCCAGTTCCTGCGCCAGCGCCTTCGACATGCCGGTCAGCCCGGCCTTCGACGCCGCATAATTGGCCTGGCCGGGATTGCCGGTCGCGCCGACCACCGAGGTGATCGAGATGATGCGGCCGAACCGCGCCTTCATCATCGGGCGCGCTGCGGCACGGCAAAGCCGGAACGCGGCCTCCAGGTTGACGCGGATCACCTGGTCCCATTCCTCGTCCTTCATCCGCATCGACAGGTTGTCGCGCGTGACGCCGGCATTGTTGACGAGGATGTCGAGCCGCCCGCCCAGCGCCTCGACCGCCTGGGGCACCAGCGCGTCCACCGCCGCTGCGTCGGACAGGTCACAGGCGAGCGCGACGTGATCGCCACCCAGTTCGGCGCGAAACGCGTCGAGCTTGGCCGCGTTCGAACCCGAAAGCGCCAGCCGTGCCCCCTGCCCCGCCAGCGCGCGCGCGATCGCCGATCCGATTCCCCCCGATGCGCCGGTCACCAGTGCGGTCATGCCAGACAAATCGAACATCATTCACTCCTATTATTCTGATTCACGCAAAGGCGCGAAGACGCGAAGGCGATGTGATTGTTGACGATCCGTCGCACACCTTCCTTCAAGGTCTCCCCGCCGAAGTTGACGCGAAGGCCGAGCGATCGCCCCGTAAGACGGAGATAAGTCAGCAGCTGCTTCGCATGGACCGGACTTAATCACTCGAGCGACTTCACCTCGACGATCAGGGCATCCTCAACGAGAATGTCGATTCGAAAGGCGGCCTCGAAATGTAGCTCTTCAAACTCGATGCTGATCGGCACTTGCCGCGTTACTCGATAGCCTTCGCGTTCGAGCGCCTTCGCCAGCACGGTCTCATAAACGGTCTCCAACAGGCCCGGACCAAGCTGACGATGAATGCGCAAGGACGTATCCACGACGGCAGTGGCGAGATGCTCGACATCAATCATTGAGATGCCTCTTAGCGCCTTCGCGCCTTCGCGCGATTCCTCTTTTTCTAAAGCCGCTTCAGCAGTTCCTCGATGTCGGCCATCGACACCACGCTCACGCAATCCAGTTCCGGGGCGGTGCGCTTGACCATGCCGGACAGCACCTTGCCGCCCAGTTCGACCAGATGCGTCACCCCCGCCGCGTGCATCGCCAGCACGGTTTCGCGCCAGCGGACCATGCCGGTCACCTGCTCGACCAGCAGCGCGCGGATCGTCTCGGCGTCCGCGACCGGCGCGGCGGTGACGTTGGCATAGAGCGGGACGAGCGGCGCGCGCAGATCGGCCGTCGCCAGCGCCTGTGCCATCGCATCCGCGGCAGGCTGCATCAGCGGCGAGTGGAAGGGTGCCGACACCGGCAGCAGCACCGCGCGCTTGGCCCCCAACTCCTTGGCGAGCGGCAACGCGCGTTCGACCGCGCTGCGCACGCCCGAAATCACCACCTGCGACGGATCATTGTCGTTGGCGACCGCCAGCACCTCGCCCTCGGCCGCCGCCTCGGCAATCGCGCGGGCTTTGGCCAGGTCCGCGCCCAGCAGCGCGGCCATCGCACCCTCGCCCACCGGCACCGCTGCCTGCATCGCCTGGCCACGCAGCTTCAGCAGCCGCGCGGTCGTGGACAGGTCGAGCGCGCCGGCGGCGCACAGCGCACTATATTCGCCCAGGCTGTGGCCGGCGACGAAATCGGCCTTTTCGGCCAGCCGCACATTGCCCTCCCGCTCGATCACGCGCAGCACCGCGATTGCGTTGGCCATGATCGCCGGCTGGGCATTTTCGGTCAGCGTCAGGTCGCTTTCCGGCCCGTCGCACATCAGCCGGAACAGGTGCTGGCCCAGCGCGTCGTCGACTTCCTGGAATACCTCGCGCGCTGCCGGGCTGGCTTCGGCCAGCGCCTTGCCCATGCCGACCGCCTGGCTGCCCTGACCCGGAAAGATGAATGCGCGCATATCTGGCTCCCGTTCGCTTGGCCGGTGCGGTTAGGGCGGAACCGCCCCCCGGTTCAAGTGCCAAGCGCCGCGGGATGCTCACCAATAGCGCGACGAGGCGATCCGCGCGCCCTCGCTCAACGCCGCCAGCTTCGCCCAGACCAGGTCGGGTTCGACCCCGCCCGATCCGGCATGGATCGAAAAGCCGCAATCGACCCCGGCCATCACGCTGTCGCGCCCGACCAGGTCGGCATAGCGACCGATGCGCTGGGCGATCAGCTCCGGATGCTCGATATAGTTCGACTGGCATTCGATGACGCCGGGGACCAGCACCTTGCCCTCGGGCGGCCGCACATCCTGAAACACGGTATATTCGTGCGCATGGCGCGGGTTTGCGGCCTCGAACAACAGGTAGCGTGGCCGCGCCTCCCATACCCGATCGATGATGTCGGCGAGCGGCACATCGCAATGGTGCGGCCCCGGGTAATTGCCCCAGCATAGGTGCATCCGCAGCTGTTCGGGCGGGATGTTCGCGGTCGCGCGGTTGATCGCCTCGACATGCAGCGCCATGCGGTCGCGAAACTGGGTGAGGGTCAGATCGGCATATTGGGTGTGCCGGCCCATCGCCAGGTCGGGGCAGTCGATCTGGAGGGTGATCCCGGCCGCCGCGATCGTCTCATATTCATGGCGCAGCGCATCGGCGACCGCGAACAGATAGTCTTCGTGGCGATCGTAATAATCGTTGCGGAAGAACAGTGTCGTCACGCCCGGCGACGCCGCGCTCATGAACGGCCGGTGGCCCGGATGATCCGCCAGCACCGCATTGAGCCGCTGTGCGTCCAGCCGCGGCGCCTCCATGTCCTTGACCGTGATCGGCGCGTCGCACGCCGGGGTGCGGCGATGCTTGCGGCCCGGATCGTCGAAAATCCGTGCCTTGGTGGCGGGAAAGTCCTCGATGTCCTGAAAGACGTAGCTCGTCCCGGTGCCGCCGAACCCGGTCAGCCGATCCTTGATATAGGTCGCATAGCTCGGCTTCGACATCTCGCCGTCATTCACGATGTCGATGCCGGCCTCCACCTGCCTGGCGACGATCCGCCGGGTCGCATCGTCGACCGCGTCAGCGACCGCGGCGGGATCGAGCGGCAACCCGTCCTCGCGCGCGAACATGATCGACACCAGCGCCTCGGGCCGGGGCAAGCTGCCGACGTGCGTGGTCAGGAAGCGGTCAGGCGAAGACATGGCGGGCTCCAGTCATGCGGGGAAGAGGATTGGGGGCGGGTTCAGGCGGCGGCGTGGTGCGCGGCGGCGGTGAGCAGGAACGCCTTCACCTCGGCATTATAGGCTTCGGGGTGGGTCATGTTGCACAGATGGCCAGCTCCGGGAATCAGGACGGCGCGGCCATCCGGCGCGCAGCTGCCCGCCGCCTGCGTCACCTGCCGCCGCCACGCCGTATCGCGCGCGCCCGTGATCGCCAGCACCGGCATCGGCAGGTCGCGCACATCGTCCCGACCCGCGCCGGGTGCGCCCGGGCCGGCCGGCGCGATCAGGTCGCGCGCGTCATAATCGACCAGCATGGCCATGCATCGATCCCGGCTCGCCCCCGACAGGCCCGCCATCAGCGCATGGCGTTGCCAGTGCGCGCGAAGATCGCCCAGCCGCCCGGCGCGCGCCCAGCGCGTGTAGCTGTCGAGTGGAATGCGCTCGTCCTCCGGCCCGGTATCGGGCACATCGGCAAGCGAGATTCCCTGCAGCACCAGCGCCGCGACGCGGTCGCGATGGTGGCGCGCGCAGAGGATCGCGGCGCTGCCTGCCTGCGACATGCCGATCAACGCGAAGCGGTCCAAACCCAGCGCGTCGGCGATCCGCACGATGTCGTCGCCTTCATGCGAGGGCGCAAAGGGCGCAGTCGACTGGCCGAAGCCGCGGCGATCCAGCGTGACCATCTGGAACCTGGACGACAGGGCACCATGCTGCGCGGCCCACATCCGCCGGTCGAGCGTCCAGCCGTGCAGGAGGATCAGCGCCGGCCCCGTTCCCGACACCTCGACCGCGATCCGGCCGCCCGCGACGCCGACCCATCGCGTCACGCCGCCCAGCCGGGCTTCCGGCCCGCTCACCACGCCACGCCGGGTGGCTCAGCCAGCGCCGAGCGCACCGCTCATGCCGCCTCGACGTGGCGGAAGCGGTTGTTGTTCGAATGGTCGCCGGCCAGCCAGCGTTCCAGCTCGCGGTGCGCCTTCGCGCGCAGTTCGGGTTCGTCCGCCAGCGCCTCGGGCGCGTCGCAGGTGAATTCCAGGATCATGTTGTTGGGATCCTTGACATAGACCGACCGGCAATAGCCGTGCTCGAGCACATAGGTCTGCGGCTCCACGATGCCTGCCGCGGCGATCCGCCGCTCGATTTCGGCCTGCGCGTCGACATCGACCTGAAGCGCGATGTGGTGGAACGGCGATTCCGGGATCGGCGGGCTGAATTCGTCGGCGTCGGCCGGGTCCGCGAACTGGAAAAAGGCGAGCGCGCTGCCGTCCTTCATCGCGAAGAAGCAATGGCAGTAGACGCGCTCCTTCCCGAACAGCTCGTCCTTCTCGCAATAGGTCGCGACCAGCGGGAAGCCGAGGACGTCCTCATAAAATGCGCGCGTCTTTTCGAGATCGCGGGTCGTGTAGGCGGTGTGGTGCAATCGGTTGACCAGGATCGTCATAGGCTCGGCTCCCTTGCTCCGGAACCGGCCGCCGCGTGTGAAGGGGACCACGCGGCGGCCGGCAAGTCAGAATTTGTACGTCGCTTCCATGCCATAGATGCGCGGCCGCGCCTTGAACACGAAGCCACCCGGCGAGAATTCGGCATTATAGCGTTCGTCGAACAGATTGTCCGCAAAGCCCGTCAGCGACCAGGCACCGCCGTCGATCGTCAGGCGCGCATTGACGAGATCGACCGGATCGCGGCTGGTCGAATTGGGGACGTCGAACCAGGTGCGGCCCGTACGGCTGTAATCGACGCGCAACCGGCCCTTCAGGTCACCCGCACCCAGCCGCGTTTCGTACTGCGTGCCGAGGTTGATCGAATAGCGCGAGATGAACGGCGCCTCGTTGCCGATCACGGTCGGGTCCGGAAACGCCTTGATCTCGCTATAGGTGACGCCGAGCCCGAAATTGATATCCAGCCCGCGCGCGGGGCGGAGCGTGCCGTCGACCTCGAAGCCCTTTAGCCGCACCTCGGGCACATTGCCCAGGTTCTGCGTCGAGTTCGCCGCGAGAAAGACGAAGAAATAGCCATTCTCCGACTTTGTCGTGTAGGCGCTGGCATTGAGGGTCAGCACCCGGCCGAACAGCGTCGATTTCGCCCCGATCTCGAACGTGTCGGCGGTCTCCGCCTCATAGATGTCGGCAACGCCGACCACGCCCGTCCCCGCCGCGACCGCGCCCACGCCGGTCTGATTGAACCCGCCCGACCGGAAGCCGCGGCTGTAGCCGCCGTACAGCGTCACATTGTCGACCGGCTTGTAGGTCAACGTCACCTTGGGCTGCCAGGCATCGAACGTCTCGCGCCGCACCTCGCCCGTCGTCCCGGCGGGAAAGCCGGGCACGACCGGAATGAACCCGGGCGGCGTCAGCGTCGTGTTGCGGCGACGGTCGCGGTCGTAGCGCAGCGACGCGTCGATGCGCAGCGCGTCCGAGAATTTGTACCCGGCATTCGCATAGATCGCCCAGGCGAAATTGCTCTGCGAGTCCGCCAGGAAGGAGAATTGCGGGTTGGCCGGGTTGGTGCTGGGCGTGCGGAACACCGGGAACACCCCCGCCCCGGTATCGATCATGTTACCGGTCGAGATATAGCGATTGGTGTCGATGAAATAGCCGCCCACCGACCATTCGAACGCGCGGCCGGTCGGCGACTGGATCCGCAGGTCCTGACTGATCGCTTCGACATCCAGAAACTGGCTCTGGTTGAGGTCGAAGCCGAAGATCGCGAAGAACAGCGATTCGGGGATCGGCAGGAAGTTGAAGGCGTCGCCGGTCAGGATTTCGCTCAACGTGTCGTAGGACGTGACCGAGGTGATCGAGCCCCAATCGGCCTCGTAGTCGACCTTGGCCGAGACGTTGTAGATGTCGCGGTCGTTTTGGCCGGCATTGTTGACCCGCACCGGCAGGCTGGTGTCGTTCACGTCGGCGACGATGTTGTAATAGAGCGCCTGGGTCCGCAGCAGCGAGAGCGAGGCGCGCAGGTCGACGGTCAGCTCGGGCGTCGGCGTCCACAGCAGCTTGCCGCGCAGCGAGATGTCCTCGAGCGGATCGGCGTCCTCGCCCAGGAAGGTGTTGGGGATATAGCCTTCGGTGTCGCGATACGACCCCGACAGGCGGAAACGCAGCGTGTCGCTGATCGGCCCCGAGACGCCGGCGCGCAGCGTGTAGCCGAAACCATTGTCGATGCCGGCGAATACGCGGCCCTCGAACTGGTCGGTCGGCTGCTTGGTGTTGATGATGATCGCGCCGCCGATCGCGTTGCGGCCGTAAAGGCCACCCTGCGGGCCCTTCAGCACCTCGATCTGCTCGATATCGAACAGCTCCTGGCTGAACTGGGCGGCATTGACCTGCTGGACACCGTCGACGACCACCGCGACCGAGGGTTCCGAATTCCGGTTCTGGGTGATGCCGCGGATGATGACAAAGGCGTTGCCCGCATTCTGCGTCTCGATCAGCTGCACGTTCGACGTCAGCCCGATGAAGTCGGCCGCCTTGTCGATCCCCGCGTCCTCGATCAGGTCCGCGTTGAAGGCGGTGATCGCCGCGGGCGTGTCCTGAAGCTTCGCGTCGCGCCGTAGCGCGGTGACGACGATTTCGCCCTCCTCAGCGGCGGGTGCGTTGGCGGCAGGGGTTTCCTGAGCCTGCGCGTAAGCGGGCTGGATTGCCGCGATCAGCATGGCCGGCATCGACGCCGCCCAGAATGCCCTTTTCGAAAGTGCCCGCATGCGCCTGCTCCTCTCCCCGAGATCGCCGGGCATTATGTCATCGCGCCCACAGGCACGCCCCGGTCCTGTTCGCGACGCTAAGCACTTCGATTGTCGAAGTCAACTTCGATATACGAAGTTTTGGCAATATCGGACCAGCGTCGAGCCGGGGTAACCGGCTCAATCGATTGCCATGTGGCGGTCTGGTGAAGAGGCTATTGGAGCGAGCGGAGAAGCGTCGGCCAGCGTTGCAGCGCAGCGCCGATTTCGATCGCCGCCTCGCGCAGCAGCGGCAGGCGGGTCCGCACCAGCTCGTCCTGCGAAATCCGCGTCGTCGAGGTCGAGCAGTTGATCGCTGCGATTGCGCGGCGGCTGGCATCGAACACGGGGACCGCGACCGACACGATGCCGTAGTCGAGCTCGTCGAGCGCGGAATCATAACCATTCGCCAGGACCTGATTCAGCCGCGCCCGAAGCGCGTCGCGATCGGTGACGGTGCGTTCGGTGAAGCGCTGGAAATCGGTCGTCGCCAGGAAATTGGCGATCGCGTCCTCGGGCTGGCACGCCATCAGCACCTTGCCAAGCGAGGTCGCATGGAGCGGAAAACGCGTGCCGACCGTCGCACCCAGGCGAATGTGTCGCTGGGTCGAGACATGCGCGACATACAGGATGTCGGAACCGGACAGTACCGCCATCGATGCGCTGTCGCCTGTAATGTCGCGCAGGTTCTGGAGCGGCGGCAGCACGACCTGCTCGACGTTCATCGACGACAGATACGCGGTGCCGAAGGACAGCACCTCGGGCCGCAGCAGGAACTTGCGACCGTGCTGGGCGACATAGCCGAGCTGGACCAGCGTGTTGAGGCACCGCCGCGCAACCGCCGGACTCAGCCCGGTCGCGGCCGCCACCTCGCTCAGCTGCATTTCCGGGCGCGCGGCGTCGAACGACCGCAGGACCTTCAGGCCGCGATCGAGGGTGGAGAGATATTCGCCGTCCTTGGCCGGCCGCACGGGCTTTTCCATGATGCCTTCCGCGCTAGCCGGGCGCGCTGCGGCAGGCAAGCTGCCCGCGCCGAACCCTGCCCGGGTGCCTCATTCCGCCGCGTCGGCGCGGTGGCGGTCGCCAAGCAGCTCGTCATTGTGCTGGCCCAGCACCGGCGGCGCGGTGACGCTGCGCATCGCCTCGCCGTCGAAGCTGATCGGCGAGCGGATGGTGCGAAACCGACCATGCGGGCCCGACGGATCCTCGACGCAAAGGCCGAGATGCACCGCCTGCGGCGTTGCCACGACCTCGGGCGCGGTGTGGACCGCGGAATGCGGCACTTCGAACTGCGCCAGGACTTCGCACCATTCGGCGCGGGGACGCATGGCAAAACGCGGCGCGAGGAACGCCGCGACCTGCTCGTAATTGGCGATCCGCGCGTCGCGGCTGGCAAATTCGGGTCGCGCCAGCATGTCCGGCGCGCCGACCGCTTCGGCAAGGCTTTCCCAGAATTTGGGCGGCGAAGACATGTGCAGCGCGATCCAGCCGCCGTCGGCGCACTGGAAGACATAGGATTGCGACACGTTCGGGCGGCTGTACGGGCCCATCACCTCCCCTTGCGAGAAATAATGGGTGAAATCGTCGAGGTTGAAATGCGCCATCGCCTCGAACATCGACAGTTCGACCAGGCGTCCCCGCCCGGTGGTCGTCCGCTCGTGCAAGGCCGCGAGCGCGCCCTGTGCGGCATAGAAGCCCGTGATCGCATCCGCCAGCGCCGGCCCCACGACCCGCGGGTTCGCCGGGTTGAGCAGCAGGCGCAGAAAGCCGCTCGCCGCCTGCGCGACGGTGTCGAACGCGGGGCGGTCGCGGTCCGGGCCGCTCGACCCGAAGCCGGAGATCGACACATAGATCAGCCGCGGGTTGATCGCGCGCAGGCGATCGGGATCGACGTTCAGCCGCTGGGCGACGCCGGGCCGGAAATTCTGGATGAAGATGTCCGCATCCGCGACCATCCGGTCGAATGCGGCCAGGTCGTCAGCGTCGCGCGTGTCGAGCGTGATCGATCGCTTGTTGCGGTTATAGGTCTGGAAATGCGGGCTATACAACCCGCCCCGGAACGCCCGGAACGGGTCGCCGCCATCCGGCCGTTCGACCTTGATGACATCGGCACCCAGATCGGCCAAGAGCATTCCCGCCGCAGGGCCCGTGATGAACGTGCCCATTTCCAAGACGGTGACGTTGGCGAGCGGCGTGGCCATGTTGACATCTCCTGACCCGACAAGCATAGAAAGTTCGATATACGAAATCAACTTCGCATTACGAAGTTTTGTGATATCGAAATGTCGGCAATGCCCGGCCAAGGCTGAGGAACCCCGCGATGCGTATCGGGAAGCAGGACGCGCCCTTTTCCGCCATCTGCACGTCGGATGCCGAACGGATCACCGTTCGCGGCCGCGACATGTGCGGCGAACTGATCGGCAAGGTCGACTTCACCAGCTACTTCTGGCTGCTCGTCACCGGCGAGATGCCGACGGCGACCCAGAAGTTCTTCGCCGACGCGGTACTGGCGGCGATTGCCGAGCACGGCCTGGTACCCAGCGTCGTCGCGGCGCGCATGACCTATGCTGCCGCGCCCGAGGCGTTTCACGGCGCGGTCGCCGCCGGGTTGCTGGGTTGCGGATCGGTCGTGCTCGGCAGCGCGGAGGTCGCCGGCCGCTTCTATGCCGACATGGTCGCACGTGCAGCCGCGAATGGGGAAGGCGTCGACACGGTGGCGGCCGCGGGCATCGCCGAGCTTCGCCGCGACAAGCGCGCGATCCCCGGTTTCGGCCATCCCCAGCACAGCGGCGGCGATCCGCGCGCGAACCTGCTGCTGGCGCTGGCGGACGATCATGGCGTGGCGGGACCGCACATCGAAATGCTGCGCGCGCTGCACGCAGCGCTGCCGGCGGTGCTGGGCCGCGCGCTGCCGATCAACGTCAACGGGGCGATCCCGGCGGTGATGCTCGACGTCGGCTTCCCGCTCGGCGCGCTCAAGGGCATTTCCCTGCTGGCGCGCACCGCCAGCCTGATCGGCCATCTTCAGGAGGAAAGCGAGCGTCCGATCGGCTTCATCCTGTCCGGCGCCGCGGCACGCGCGATCGAATATGACGGGCCCGCGCCTGCCTGAGCGGCGCGCTTGCCTTTTGCCCCGAAATCTGTATGAGCGCCGTTCCCGGGCTCGCGGCATCGCGCCATCGGCCCGGACAAGCTTGAGACGACAGCCGGAGGGGCGTCCGCACGGGGCGGCGTCAGCGATCGGCCAAGAGAAGGTACAAGACATGGCTCTTTACGAGCACGTGTTCCTTGCGCGCCAGGATCTGGCACAAGCGCAGGTGGACGCGCTGGCGGAAGCCGCAACCAAGATCGTCGAGGATATGCAGGGCAAGGTCGTCAAGACCGAGACCTGGGGTCTTCGTTCGCTCGCCTATCGCATCGCGAAGAACCGCAAGGCGCATTATGTGATGCTCGAAATCGACGGCCCCGCGGGCGTCGTCGCCGAGCTGGAGCGCCAGACCGCGATCAACGAAGACGTGATCCGCTACATGACCGTCAAGGTCGACGAGCTCGAGCAGGGTCCGTCGGTGATGATGCGCAAGGGCGACCGCGACCGTGAGCGTCGGCGGGATCGTGACGATCGTGGCGGCGGCGGTGATCGTCCGCGCCGCGACCGCGATGGCTTTGACGGCGAGTAAGGAGCAGACACATGGCACGACCGTTTTTCCGCCGCCGCAAGAGCTGCCCCTTCAGTGCGAAGGACGCGCCGCGGATCGATTACAAGGATGTCCGTCTGCTGCAGGGCTTCGTGTCCGAGCGCGGCAAGATCGTCCCGTCGCGCATCACCTCGGTGAGCGCCAAGAAGCAGCGCGAGCTGGCCCAAGCCATCAAGCGCGCCCGTCATCTGGGCCTGCTGCCCTATATCGTGAAGTAAGGGAGGCAGTCCGATGGAAGTGATTCTGCTGGAACGCGTCGAAAAGCTCGGCGCCATCGGCGATGTGGTCAAGGTCAAGGACGGCTTTGCCCGCAACTACCTGCTGCCGCGCAAGAAGGCGCTGCGCGCCAACGATGCCAACCGCAAGGTGTTCGAGGCAAATCGCGAGCGGATCGAGGCGGACAACGCCGCGCGCCGCACCGAGGCGGAAAAGGAAGCCAAGACGCTCGACGGCGTTTCGGTCACGCTGATCCGCCAGTCGTCGAACACCGGCCAGCTCTATGGCTCGGTCGCGGTTCGCGACCTGGTCGACGCGCTGGTTGCCGACGGGCACAAGGTCAACAAGAGCCAGATCGTGCTCGACCGTCCGATCAAGGCGATCGGTCTGTACGAGGTGAAGCTGGGCCTCCACCCCGAGGTCGCGGTGACGATCAAGGTCAATGTCGCCCGTTCGCCGGAAGAAGCCGACATGCAGGCGCAGGGTGTCGACGTGATGGCGGCGATGTTCGAGAAGGACGAGGCCGGCTTCACCGAGGATTACGATCCCAATGCCGAGCCGGGCGAAATCGCGGCGGAAGCCGCCCCGGCGGAAGCGGAGACCGAAGCCGAGGGCTGATCGTCCGACGCCGACGCGATACCAAGAAAAAGGGGCCGTCCGGCGATCCGGGCGGCCCTTTTTCATGCGTACGGGAAAATGCGCTGAGGGTTCAGGGTGCCATGACGCACGCGCTGATGACCGCACCGAGCGGCACCAACGCCAGGATGATCGGCAACAGCTTGTTCATCGGATGATCCAATCCTCATTCATCTCGCAGCAACAATGCCGGGTGAAGACAAAGGTTTCCGCGAGGCACCGCAGGAATTTTCACCGATCACGCGGAACAATCACGCTTTTTGCGTGCAGCTGCCCCAGACCGGTCATCCCCGGTAAATCTCGCGCGCGCTAACCCCGTCAGCCAGCAAGCGCGCGGGCGGGGTTCGGATGTGGCAGGGTTTCGGCGTCATTGGCATCGCGATCGGCGCGGCATGGCTGCTCGCCAACGCCCCCCCGGATGACATCGAGCGCGCGATCATCGCGGAACTGAATTTCGCGCGGGCCAATCCGCGCGACTATGCCGAAGAGCTGCGCGACTATCGCGGGTATTTCGAGGGGCGCGTGGTCTATCCGCCCGACGATCCGGAGGGACAGTCGACCCGCGAGGGCGTGGCGGCGGTCGATGATGCGATCCGTTTTCTGGAGCGCCAGCCGCCCCTGCCCGCGCTCGACGACGCCCGCATCCTCGATCTTGCGGCGCGCGATCATGCCGATGATCAGGGCGCGACCGGCGCGATCGGCCATGTCGGGCGCAACGGATCGACCCCCGGCGATCGCGTGCGGCGGCGCGGCGGCGACATCTATGTGGGGGAGGTGATCTCCTATGGCCAGCGATCCGCCCGTGCCGTCGTGCGCCAGCTCATCGTCAATGATGGCGTGCCGGGGCGCGGTCATCGCCAGCTGGTCTTTTCCAGCCGCTATCGCTTTGCCGGGGCGGGGTGTGGCACGCATCCGCGCCAGCGCACGGTGTGCGTCGTCAAGCTGAGCGCCACGCCCGACGGCAATCCAGTGCTGCCGACCAGCGGCAATTGACGGTCACGCTCGTCCGAACAGCTTTTCGATGTCGCCGTGCGCCAGCTTGATCCAGGTCGGGCGGCCATGATTGCACTGGCCCGAATGCGGCGTCACCTCCATCTCGCGCAGCAGCGCGTTCATTTCGGCGACCGACAGGACGCGCCCGGCACGCACCGATCCGTGGCACGCCATCGTCGCCGCGACATGGTCGAGGCGCTCCTTGAGGCTCAGCGCCTCGTCATAGGCCGCCAGTTCGTCGGCAAGGTCGGTGACGAGGCCGGTCACATCCCCCTGCCCCAGCATCGCCGGGGTCGCGCGGACCAGGACGGCACGGGGACCGAACCGCTCCACCTCCAGCCCGAATGCGAGCAGCTCCGCCGCGCGTGCTTCCAGCCGGTCGCACGCGATTTCGTCGAGCTCGACGACCTCGGGCAGCAGCAGCGCCTGACGCGCCACCCCGCCATCCGCCATCGCGCGTCGCATCCGTTCGAGCACGAGACGCTCGTGCGCGGCGTGCTGATCGACCAGAACCAGCCCGTCGTCGGCCTCTGCGACGATATAGGTGCGCGCCACCTGTCCCCGCGCGACGCCTAGCGGGTGCACCGTCGCGTGCAACGGTGCCGCATCGGCGGGTTCGGCGCGCGCCTGGGGCGGCGAGGCAAAAAAGGTCGGCCGACGATCGGCGACCGCATGGCGCGACGCGGCATTCGGCGCGTCCCAACCGGCCAACGGATCGGCCGACGACGTCGCGGGCATCGATGCCTCGCGCTGCCACATCGCCATGGCGCCCGCATCCGCACGCTGGGCGCTGCGGTGACCCGCCTCGTCCAGCGCGCGCCGCAGGCCGCTGACGATCAGGCCGCGCACCAGCGCGGGATCGCGGAAGCGCACCTCGGTCTTGGCCGGATGGACGTTGACGTCGACCAGTTCGGTCGGCAGGTCGAGGAACAGCGCGACGACGGGATGGCGATCGCGCGCCAGCATCTCGGCATAGGCGCCACGCACCGCGCCGACGAGCAGCCGATCCTTCACCGGCCGCCCGTTGACGAACAGATACTGGTGATCCGCCACCCCGCGGTTGAAGGTCGGCAGCCCGGCAATCCCGGTCAGGTGCAGCGCCTCGCGCGCCAGGTCGACAAGGATGCTGTTGTCGGCGAGCGCCCGGTCGGTCAGCGCCGCGACGCGATCGAGCCGGCTCTCCCCCGCCTGGGTGCCCAGCACACGGCGACCGTCATGCTCGACCGAAAAGGCGATGTCGGGCCGCGCCATCGCCAGCCGGCGCACGACATCCATGCTGGCGGCATATTCGGCGCGGGCGGAGCGCAGGAACTTGCGCCGCGCCGGCACCCGCGCGAACAATCCCTCCATGCGCACCCGCGTTCCCGGCGGCAGCGCGGCCGGCCCCTCGCCCGTCAGGACGCCGTGATCGACGATGCGCGACCAGCCCTCCGCGCCGCGCACCCGGCTTTCGATCGTCAGCCGCGCGACGCTGGCGATCGAGGGCAGCGCCTCGCCGCGAAAGCCCAACGTCGTGACCGCGTCGATCGCTTCGTCGGGCAGCTTCGACGTCGCGTGGCGTTCGAGCGCGAGCGCGATCTCGTCGGAGCGCATGCCACAGCCATCGTCGGCGACCTCGACCAGTTCGGTGCCCCCCGCCGCGAGCCGGATCGCGATGCGCGTCGCCCCGGCGTCGATGGCATTCTCGACCAGTTCCCTGAGCGCGCTGGCGGGGCGTTCCACCACTTCACCGGCCGCGATGCGATTGACGAGATGTTCGGGCAGGCGGCGTATTGACATGGTCGTTGCTCTAGCCCAAGCGACGGCATCCCGCGACCCGAATCCGCCAGTCTTCTCAAGGCCGGAGATGTCCGGTTTTTGGGATATGGGCTGATAATTTGTGCGAACTCCCGCGCAGCATGACGGCGCGGACCGGAACGGAACGACGATGGTATTTTCCCGCTTCTTCAAATTCATGTCGCATGACATGGCGATCGACCTCGGCACGGCGAACACGGTTGTCTATCTGCGCGGTCGCGGGGTGGTGCTCAACGAACCTTCGGTGGTGGCGGTCGAAACGCTGAACGGGGTGCGCCGCGTCAAGGCGGTCGGCGACGACGCCAAGCTGATGATGGGCAAGACGCCCGGCACGATCGAAGCGATCCGCCCGCTGCGCGACGGCGTGATCGCGGACATCGACGTCGCCGAACAGATGATCAAGCATTTCATCCAGAAGGTGCACGGCCAGCGCCGCTTCATGCGCTGGCCCCAGATCGTGATCTGCGTGCCGTCGGGTTCGACCAGCGTCGAACGCCGCGCGATCCGCGACGCCGCCTCCAACGCGGGCGCGAGCCAGGTTTGGCTGATCGAGGAACCGATGGCGGCGGCGATCGGCGCTAACATGCCCGTCACCGAACCGATCGGCAGCATGGTCGTCGACATCGGCGGCGGCACGACCGAAGTCGCGGTGCTCTCGCTGCGCGGCCTCGCCTACTCGACCAGCGTGCGCGTCGGCGGCGACAAGATGGACGAAGCGATCGTCAGCTATGTGCGCCGCAACCACAACCTGCTGATCGGCGAAGCGACGGCGGAGCGGATCAAGCAGGAAGTCGGCATTGCCAAGCCGCCGGCGGACGGCATCGGCCTGACCATCCACATCAAGGGCCGCGACCTGGTCAACGGCGTGCCCAAGGAAATCCAGATCAACCAGGGCCAGATCGCCGAGGCGCTGAGCGAGCCGGTCGGCACCATCGTCGAAGGGGTGCGGATCGCGCTTGAGAATACCGCGCCTGAACTCGCCGCGGATATCGTCGATCAGGGGATCGTGCTGACCGGCGGCGGCGCGCTGCTCGAAGGCATCGACGAAGTGCTGCGCGACGAGACCGGGCTGCCCGTGTCGGTAGCCGAGGATCCGCTGACCTGTGTCGCGCTGGGCACCGGACGCGCGCTGGAGGACCCGGTGTTCCGCGGCGTCCTCATCTCCGTCTGAGAAGGCGCTGAGCAATGGCGCCGCCGCGGGATCGGCGCCCGGGTTTCTCGCGTCGGGCGCAATATGGCGTATTCATCGGCTATGTGCTGCTCGCGACCGGCGCCGTGGTCGGCGCGGTGCTCCTACTGCTGTCCAGCATCAGCCCCCAGGCGCTGTCGTGGCCCCGCGGGGCGTTGCGTGAGATCACCGTCCCCGTTTCCTACGCGGCCGGATGGGTTTGGAACGGGATCAGCGGCGTGCCCGCGAGCATCGGCACCTATTTTCACGTCCATGGCGAGAACCGCGTGCTCCGCGCCAAACTCGCGCGCGATGAGCAGCTTGTGTTGCGCGCGCGCGCGCTGGTGGCGGAAAACCGCCGCCTGAAAGCGCTGCTTGCCGTGCGCGATCGCGCTCCAGGGACCATCGTTACCGCGCGCGTGGTCAGTTCGTCGGCATCGAGCACCCGTCGCTTCGCTACCCTGAACGCTGGATCGCGCCAGCGCGTGCGCGCGGGCCAGCCGGTGCTGGGACCCAACGGCCTGATCGGCCGGGTGATCGAAACCAGCCTGAACACGGCGCGCATCCTGCTGATCATCGATCCGGAGAGCATCGTTCCTGTCCGCCGGGCGCGCGACAATCTGCCCGCGATCGTCGTCGGCCGTGGCGACGGCCTGGTCGACGTGCGCAGCGCGAGCGTCGCCAACGCCCCCCTGCTGGCGGGCGACACCTTCGTCACCTCCGGCGCGGGCGGCATCTTTCCGCCCGGCGTGCCGGTCGCCCAGGTGCTGAAGTCCGCGCGCGACAGCACGACCGCGCGTCCCTTCGCCAATGTCGATGCGCTCGACATCGCGATCGTGCAGCCCGCTTATTTCCCGGAGGCCGCCGCACCACCGGCAGCCGCGGGGGCGACGCCGTGACCGATCGTCGCACCGCGCCGTGGGAGAGCGATCTGCCGCGTCGCACCGGCTGGCGGCCGCCAGCGTCGATCATGGCTGGATCGGCGCTTACCGTGCTCCCCGTCGTCGCATCGGTGCCGCTGCTGCCGCCCGCCGGGCTGCTGATGCTGCTGGGCTGGCGGCTGACGCGCGCGGACCTGCTGCCGCGCTGGGCGCCGCCGCTGCTGGGCCTGTTCGACGACCTGCTGAGCGGTCAGCCGCCGGGCAGCGCGATGTTGTTGTGGGCCCTGTGCGTTCTGGGCATCGATGTGCTAGACACACGCCTTGTGTGGCGCGATTTTTGGCAGAATTGGCTGATTGCGGCGGCAGCCATCGGGTTTTGCCTGATCGCTGGGCGATTGCTCGCGACCGATTTCACGGCGCATGTCGATAGCTGGCTGTTGATCCAGATCGTGGTGTCGATCGCCTGCTTTCCCCTCGCCGCGCGGCTGTGCGCCGCGCTCGATACCCCGGCGCGCGAGCGATGAGCGGCCCGGTCAAGATCGTCACCGAAGCCGCGCAGGCGTTCAGCTTTTCGCGCCGGGCCATGTTCCTGACGAGCGCGCAGGCCGCCGTCGGCGTGGTGCTGGCCGGGCGGATGGCCTGGATCTCGGTGGCCGAGAACGAGCATTATCGGCTGCTCGCCGAAAGCAATCGCGTCAACCTGACGCTGGTCCCGCCGCGTCGCGGCTGGATCGTCGATCGTCACGGCGCGCCCATCGCCAACAACCGGACCGATTTTCGCGTCGACATCATCCCCGATCGTCTGCCCAAGGACGATCGGCCACGCGTGCTCGGGCTGCTGCAGTCGGTGCTGGCGCTGACCGCCGACGATCTGGAGAAGGTCCAGACCGACCTGAAGCGCGCTGCAGGTTTCCAGCCGGTGCCGGTCGCCGAAAATCTCGACTGGGAACGCTTTGCCGCGGTCAGCGTCCGCCTGCCCGAATTGCCGGGCGTCGAACCGACGCGGGGTTTCGCCCGCAACTATCCCGGCGGGGCAGCGGTCGCGCACCTTGTCGGCTATGTCGGCGCCGCATCGGCCGAGCAGTTCGAGAAGGACAAGGATCCGTTGCTCGTCACGCCGGGCTTCAAGCTGGGCAAGGACGGGCTGGAAAAGATGCTCGAGCCCCAACTGCGCGGCGAACCGGGGGCCAAGCGTGTCGAGGTCACCGCGCGCGGGCGGCTGGTGCGCGAGCTCGCCACCCGACCCGATCGTCAGGGCCAGACGGTCAAGCTGACCGTCGACCTGGGGCTGCAGGAATATGCCGCCCGGCGGCTGGGCGAGGAATCGGGGTCGGTCGTCGTATTCGATTGTCGCACCGGCGGCATCCTGGCGATGGCGTCGATGCCGGCCTACGACCCCAACAGCTTTTCGGACGGGATCAGTCGCGCCGAATGGGGCATGTTGTCGCAGGACGACCATTTGCCGCTGACCAACAAGTCACTGCAGGGCCTGTACCCCCCAGGCTCGACCTTCAAGCCGGCGACCGCGCTCGCGGTGCTTGGCGCGGGTATCGATCCCGAGCGCACCGTGTTCTGTCCCGGCGGCTATCAGCTCGGCAATCGCCGTTTCGGCTGCCTCGGGCGGCACGGTTCGGTACGCATGCACGAGGCGATCGCGCGCAGCTGCAACACCTATTTCTACACCATGGGCCGCGAGGTCGGAATCGAGGCGATCGCGGCCGCGGCGCGCCGGCTCGGCTTCGGGGCGGAACATGCGCTGCCGGTACCCTCGCAACGTTATGGCACCGTGCCCGACGCGGCGTGGAAGCTGCGCAAATATGATCAGAAATGGGGGGTCGCGGACACGCTCAATACCTCGATCGGCCAGGGCTATGTGCTCGCCAGCCCGTTCCAGCTCGCGCTCGCCTCGGCACGCATCGCGTCGGGCAAGATGCTGACGCCGCACCTGATCGTCGCCGACCGGAAGGCCGATGGCCCGCTCGGCGTGCCGGCCGAACATCTGGCCATCATCCGGTCGGGCATGGACGAGGTCGTGAACGGCAACGGCACCGCCGTGCGGTCGCGCCTCCCCTTTCCCGACATCCGCATGGGCGGGAAGACCGGCACCGCGCAGGTCCGCCGCTTGAGCGCCGGCGCGCGCGGCGGATTGAACGTGCCCTGGAAGTATCGCGACCACGGGCTGTTCATCTGCTTCGCCCCGGTCGAAAATCCGATCTATGCCGCCGCGGTCGTGATCGAGCATGGCGTCGGCGGATCGCGCGCCGCCGCCCCGGTCGCGCGCGACGTGCTCACCTATCTGTTCGACAAGCAGAAGGCGCTCGACATCCTCGCGCCCCTCGAAGCCGAATGGGGGGGCGACATCGGCGCACGCATGGCCAAGAAACAGGCGGCCTATGACGCGGCCCGGGCCGCCGCGCTGGACCCGGCGGCCGCTGCCGCTGCAGACGCCGCCGCCGGTGCGAGTCCGGCCGCGCCGCGCGTCCCGGGGGCGACACCGTGAACGCGCTCACCTATGTCCCGCGTCCGGTTGCGCAACTACCCTGGCGCGTCATCCTGCTCGTCCTCGCGATCGGCGGGTTCGGGCTGGTCGTACTCTATTCGGCCGCGGGCGGCAGCATTTCGCCCTGGGCCGGACCGCAGGGGATCAAGTTCGCGATCTTCATGGCGATGGCGCTCGTGCTGTCGCGCGTGCCGGTGCAGTGGTGGTCGATGGGCGCGCTGCCGCTCTACGCCGGGCTGATCCTGCTGCTGGTCATGGTCGAGCTGCTCGGCGCGGTGCGGGGGGGCAGCCAGCGATGGCTCGATCTCGGCTTCATCCGGCTTCAGCCCTCCGAGCTGATGAAGCTCGGCATCGTCCTGGCGCTCGCCAAGTTCTTCGATCTTCAGCCACCCGGCGAGGCGCGCAAGCTCACGCCGATCCTGGCCGCGGGCGCGATGATCGGGTTTCCGGCCGCGCTGGTGATGCTCCAGCCCGACCTCGGCACCGCGCTGATGATCGTGGCCGGCGGGCTGACGGTCATGTTCCTGGCCGGCGTGCCGCTGCGGCTTTTCATCGGCGGGGCACTCGGGCTGGCGCTGGCGGTGCCGCTGGCGGTCAATTTCCTGCTCCACGATTATCAGCGCAAGCGTGTGCTTACCTTTCTCAATCCGGAGAATGATCCGCTCGGCACCGGCTATCACATCAGTCAGTCGAAGATCGCGATCGGATCGGGCGGGTTGTTCGGCAAGGGCTTCCTCAACGGGACGCAGAGCCATCTCGACTATCTGCCCGAAGGACACACCGATTTCGTCTTCGCCACCATGGCGGAGGAATGGGGGCTGATGGGCGGGCTGTTCCTGATCGTCGCGTTCCTCCTCCTGATCCGCTGGGGCGTCGGCGTGGGGATTCAGGCCTCGACCCGATTCATGCGGCTGACCGCGGCCGGGCTGGCGACGACGATCTTCTTCTACATGGCGATCAACATGGCGATGGTGATGGGTCTGGCACCGGTCGTCGGCATCCCGCTTCCGCTGGTCAGCTGGGGCGGATCGGCGCAGATGACGGTCCTGATCTGCCTGGGTATCCTGATGTCGATCGATCGCGAAAACCGCCTGGCGCGCACCCCGCGCTGGTAGGTCGCCCGAGCCCGGCACGATAATCTGATTTCGGGCGTTGCATTGCCGATCACGCAATGCTAACGGCCCGCCTTCCGACGACGGAAGCGGCATCCGCCGCCCCCGCCCCCGGCATGGACGCATAGCTCAGTTGGTAGAGCAGCTGACTCTTAATCAGCGGGTCCTAGGTTCGAGCCCTAGTGCGTCCACCAAACTTCTCAATGACTTAGGTGCAAATATACACCCCTTCGAAGGGGCTGTCGAGGGCCACGTAATCGCCACGTAATCAACGTGTTTCGTAGGCTGGCGTAGTGGCTTGATTTTCGATGTGCGGGAGGAGGTTTCCTCCCTGGTCGAAGCCGCTGTGCGTCTTCTTCACACCCACCTCAGCGGGGACACCCCACAACGCCCCGAAACGAGGAGCGGGGCTGGCGACGCGCTCGGTCCCGTGCGCCGTTCCGGCGCACTCCTGCGGGCGCGGCGTTTCACCACAAGGGCCCCGCACGCACTCTGAACCGGCGGACATGAAACGAAGCGCAGGCTGGGAAAGCCGACAGGCCCCGCCTTTCCGCCTGCGCGAGCGATGACGCGATGCTCCGCCTCGTTCAGGGTGCAGTTTCTTGCTTTGGCGATTTCGCTGGCCGCTCGCGCGGTTGTAAGCGTTGAGGGGGAGAGTGAGAGTCTGGCGGGCTTCGCCGTGACGGGATGAGGGTCGAGAGAGAGGCTCCCGGCCAGCCGTCATGGAGATTTCCCATGGATATGCAGGTTCTCGATACGCGCCGCGACTCAAGCGGCGGCTATAAGGTGGATGTCTCGCGCGGCTCGCGCGTGGGTCGGGTGTCGTCGGAGTGGTTCTCGCGCCCAGATGATGAGCGGTTTCTGTCACTGGGCGATTTGGCCCGATCAGTGCGCGGTCGGTCTGACCGGAGCCGGACGCGCGTGGTCGAGACGGCGCTGATCCATGTCGAAGCAAACCGCAATGATCCGGAACGCCTGGCTCTCATGTTGCCGGGTGCCGAGGCACCGGTGACGCCAACCCACTGGAGCTTTGGGCAACTGGCCAGCCAGGTAGGCGCTCCTGCTACCTATCTGCGCCAACTTCCGGCGCCGCTCGCCGCGATCAATCTGCAATACGGGCTGACCTCCAACCGAGCCGAGCAGATCAAGACGCTCGAAACCGACAATGGCCGCCTCGAACTGCGCGCCGTGACCGGCCCCGACTACGGCCGGATCTACGACCATGAGCTTGTCGAAGCGGTGCAGAAGATCGCTGGCAACGGCACCGGCGACACACGCTGGAAGGTTCCGGGCGTGCTCGACTGGTCGACCGGGGTCTACAACCCTAACGTCGACATCTCGAAGGATACGACCACGCTCTATGCGTCGGATCGCGACGTCTTCCTGTTTCTGGTCGATGATCTCAACCCGATCGAAGCCGGGCGGCTGCCCGACGGATCGCCCGATCTCTACTTCCGCGGGTTCTATTGCTGGAACTCCGAGGTCGGCGCCAAGACGCTCGGCATGGCGAGCTTCTACCTGCGCGCGGTCTGCCAGAACCGGAACCTGTGGGGGGTGGAGGACTTCGAAGAGATCAGCATCCGCCACAGCAAATATGCGGCGAACCGCTTTGCCCACGAAGCCGAACCGGCGCTGCTGAACTTTGCCAATTCCTCGCCGCAGCCGTTCATCAACGGCATCAAGACCGCGCGAGAGCGAATTGTCGCCCGCAGTGATGAAGACCGTCAGGATTTCCTCCGGGCGCGCGGGTTCTCCAAGGCTGAAACCGGCCGGATCATCGAGACCGTCCTCGCCGAGGAGGGCCGCCCGCCGGAATCGATCTTCGATTTCGTGCAGGGCATCACCGCATTGGCGCGGTCCAAGGCCCATCAGGACGCCCGGCTCGACATGGAGGGCAAGGCCAAGAAGTTGCTCGACCGGGTGCACTAAGCCTCCCCGGGCCCAGCGTGTTACTCCTGCGTTGCGCTGCCTTCTCGAAAGTGAGAGGGCGGCGCTTCGCTTCGTGACGGGTTCGGGCCTGAGAGAGAGTCTTTCGGGCGGCCCGTCATGGAGAAACCCCATGACCAAGACATTGCCCAAGCTCGTGCTTAGCGCCTCGCGCGACATCCCGTTTTCGCAGCTGGTGCTGAGCCAGAAGAATGTGCGGCGCGTGAAAGCCGGCCTTTCGATCGAGGATCTGGCCGAGGACATTTACCGCCGGACCCTGCTCCAGAGCATCAACGTCCGCCCCTTGCTTGACGCCGACGGCAAGGAAACCGGCATGTTCGAAGTGCCGGCCGGTGGCCGCCGTTTCCGGGCCCTCGAACTGCTGGTGAAGACCAAGCGGATGGCCAAGGATCAGCCCGTTCCTTGCGTCGTGCGTGAAGCCGGGATTGCCGAAGAGGACTCGCTCGCGGAAAACGTCATGCGCGTTGCGCTGCATCCGCTCGACCAGTTCCGTGCCTTCAGCGCGCTGATCGAAGCGGGCCTGTCGGAGGAAGATATCGCCGCGCGGTTTTTCGTGTCTGTCTCGACCGTACGCCAGCGCCTTCGGCTCGCCTCGGTCTCGCCCACCCTGCTCGAGATCTATGGTGAGGACGGCATCACGCTCGAACAGCTCATGGCCTTCTCGGTCACCGACAACCACGCGCGCCAAGAGCAGGTCTGGGAACAGGTCAATCAGGGGCACCATGTGCCAGCTTACCACATCCGCCGCTTGCTGACCGAAGATGCGATTTCCGCAAGCGACCGCCGCGTCCGGTTCATCGGCATTGACGCCTACACCGAGGCTGGCGGCTATGTGATGCGCGATCTGTTCTCGACGGACGAGGATGGATGGTTGCAAGATCCCGCACTGGTCGAATTGCTGGTGAGCGAGAAGCTCAACGAACTGGCTCAGGAAATCGGTGCCGAAGGCTGGAAATGGGTCGAGGCTGCCGTCGACCTGCCCTATGGCTGCGAGCGCGGCAAACGCCGGATCGTCGGCACGACCGTTCCGTTGACCGACGACGAGCAGGCACGGCGCGATGTGCTGGTCGAGGAATATGACCGCATTGGCGACGACTACGGCGATGGCAGCGACCTTCCCGACGAAGTCGATGCGCGGCTGACCGAGATCGATGCCGAACTGACCGCCTTGAACAGCCGTCCCACGGTCTACGATCCGGACGACATGGTGCGTGCTGGCGTGTTCATTTCGCTGACCCACGATGGTCGCCTGCGGATCGACCGCGGCTATGTCCGTCCTGAAGATGAACCCGTCGCAGAAGGCCAGAATGACGGTGCGCACGAAACCAACCCCGACATGTCCGATGGCGCGACTGTCACCGTCGCAGGGCAAGCGGCGCCAATCGGCGGTGACGACGACGAAGATGAGGCGATCAAGCCGTTGCCTGACAGGCTCGTTTCCGAACTCACTGCTGAACGCACGCTCGCGCTGCGCGATGCACTGGCCAACGCTCCGCAGGCGGCGTTCCTCGCCCTTCTTCATGCGCTCGTCCTGGCGGTGTTCCGTCCCCACGGGACTCATGGCTGTGTGCAGATCGGCGTTACCCAGGCCTGGCTCGGCAATGTCGCACCAAACTTGCGCGAGAGTGTCTGGAGCCAGTCGATCCAGGCGCGGCACGAAAATTGGGGTGAAAGGCTGCCGGATGAACCACAGCCGCTGTGGGACGCCCTCGCCGCTATGCCGCAGGATGAGCAGATGGCGCTGCTCGCCCACTGTGTCAGCCAAGGCGTCAACGCGCTGTTTGAGCCGAGCAAGAGCTATGACGGACGCATCTCGGCGCACGGTGTGGCGCAGCGCATTGCCGCCGCCGATGCTCTGGCAGCAGTCGTCGGGCTCGACATGGCCGAGGCTGGCTGGACGCCAACGGTCGACAACTACCTCGGCCGGGTGACCAAACCCCGGATCATTGAAGCGGTCCGCGAAGCCAAGGGCGATGCGACCGCAGCCCTGATCGAACATCTCAAGAAGGGTGACATGGCGCGCGAGGCCGAACGGCTGCTGGGCGGCACTGGCTGGTTGCCTGAACCCCTGCGGTTACCGGTCATAGAAGCAAATGAAGCTGACATTGCGGACCTCCCCGATTTCCTCGCGGATGATGCCGAACAGGCGGACGCCGACGATGCCTTCGCAATCGCTGCCGAATGAACTTTGCTCGCGCGGGGCGGCCCCGGTCGCCCCGCGTGTCTTGTTCCCCCCTCACCGATGAAGGAGCCTTGCCATGGCAATTCCTGACCATGCCCGCGTCAATTTCGAGACGCTGCTGCAAGCGGCACAAGCGGGCGATCTCGCGCTGATGGAATGCACCGAGGTTGCCAGCGGCGAAACCCGTTACGTTCTTTGCGCCGTTGGCCGCAACGCCGGCGACTATGTGATGACACCGTTCGGGCACCTCGCGCCGGGCAATCCTTACGAGGCCTATATTCCGCCCGCCTGATCCGGCCTGCACTTCCCCAACTTCATTGAAGGAATTCCGACATGACCAACTCGCCTTTGGCGGGTGCCTCCGCGCGCCCACCTGCCGCTGCTTGCCCGCAGCAAACCGCTACCGCGATCATCACCGCAGCCCATGACCTGCTTGGTCACCTTGCCGCCGGTCGCCGGATCGACACGCCCGCCATTCGTACCGCCATGCAGTCCGCCTTTGGAGCAAGCGATGCGACAGGAGCCTGGGACTGGAAGATCGCCTACGAAGCCGTCGAGGTCGCGCAATTGCTGTTCATGCGCCGCTACGGCCTTGCGATCCATGCCAGGACCGCCGATCCGTTCGAACGCCTGAAACTGGTCGAACGGATTGCCCGGCTTGCCCCGACGCAAACCCGGCGCAGCGAGGAAATGCAGGCCTACCAGCAATTCTCGACGCCGCTGGGACTGGCATGGGTGACCGGGTTTGCTGCGGGCTTTCTGCCGGACGAACTGGTGCTCGAACCTTCTGCAGGCACGGGACTGTTGGCGGTACAGGCTGAATTTGCCGGATGCAGTTTGGCCGTGAACGAGGTTGCCGAAGTGCGTGCGGCCCTGCTTGGCAGCCTGTTTGCAAGCTCGCACGTGTCGATGCACGACGCCGCACAGATCCACGACCGGCTCGATGCAGCTGTGGTGCCGAGTTGCATCATCATGAACCCGCCATTCTCGGCAGCGCTGAATGTTGATTCACGTGTGGCCGACGCAGCCATCCGGCATCTGTCATCAGCAGTGGCGCGGCTTGCCGACGGTGGACGGCTCGTCGCGATCACGGGGGCCAACTGCGCGCCAGATCACAAGGCATGGCGTGATGGTTTCGTCCGGATGCAGGACAACGCCCGGGTCGTGTTCAGCGCGGTGATAGCGGGCAGCGTGTTCGCACCGCACGGCACTTCGGTTGAAACCCGGCTGACCGTTATCGACAAGGTTCCCGCAGACAATCCAGCACAATTTCCGGCATCGCGAGGCATGGCTCCCGATCTTGCGACCTTGCTGCGCTGGTTGGCCGACAGCCTCCCGCCACGTCAGCCCATCGCCGCATCAGCTCTTCAGCCACTGGTAGCTGCCCGCAATTCACAAGCGATCAAAGCCAGCCCAAGGCCTAGACTGGCTACAGCCCCGATCCCTGCAGTATGTGGCGTGCCGCTCGACTATGATGTGATCGACTGGTGTCCTCCAACCGACGGCACGCTCTCCGAATCGCTCTATGAGCCCTACTCGCTCCAATCGATCCGCATCGCTGGCGCGCAGCCGCATCCGACACGACTGGTGCAATCAGCCGCGATGTCCTCGGTCGCGCCGCCCAAGCCGAGCTATCGCCCTCATCTGCCCGCTGGCCTCGTCGAACAGGGGCTGCTGTCGGATGCCCAGCTCGAATCGGTAATTTATGCGGGCGAAGCCCATGCCGACCATCTCGCCGGCAGCTGGTCCGTCGATGCGACCTGGGACAAGGTCGAAGCCGTGCCCGATGATTGCGATACCGCTGTCCGCTTCCGAAAGGGCTGGTTCCTCGGCGATGGCACCGGCGCAGGCAAAGGGCGTCAGGTCGCGGGCATCTTGCTCGACAACTGGCTCAAGGGCCGAAGGCGTGCAGTCTGGATATCGAAATCCGACAAGCTGCTCGAAGATGCGCAGCGCGACTGGAAGGCTCTGGGGCAAGAGCCCTTGCTGGTCATCCCGCTCGCCCGCTTCCGTCAGGGCATGCCGATCCGGCTCGAGCAGGGCATCCTTTTTACGACCTATGCCACGCTACGCTCCGACGCGCGCGAAAACCGGGTTTCCCGGGTGCAGCAGATCGTCGACTGGCTGGGGACCGACTTCGACGGGGTCATTGTTTTCGACGAGAGCCATGCCATGCAGAATGCCGGTGGCGGCAAATCCGAACGGGGCGATTCCGCTCCCTCGCAGCAGGGACGTGCTGGACTGCGCCTGCAGCATGCACTGCCCAATGCCCGGATTGTTTATGTTGTCAATCGGCGTCCAATCGGGACCCCCTATCGGCGCGCAAAAGGGACCCCCTTT